>DATIDO010000314.1:0-9335 GCA_035456245.1 Polyangiaceae bacterium | reverse complement strand
AGCGCGCTCGCCGAGGTCGTGAAGCGCGCCTTGGCCAAGTCCCCCGGGGAGCGCTACCAGGACGCCCACGAGTTCTCGCAAGCGCTCGCGCGCGCTCTCTCGATCAACGAGTCGCCGGAGCCCAAGCAAGCCAGCGAGGCGCTGGCCCCCAGCCTGGTGGCTGGCGAGACCACCGTCTGCGAGGCCTGCAACTACCGCGTGCCCGTGGCGCGCTTCTGTTGCGAATGCAGCGCCCCGCTCCCGCAGGAGCAGTCGCTCGCGCAGTTCCCGCCGCCGTTCGTCGGACGGCGCGACGACGTGACGTTCCTGTCCTCGCGGCGCCCGAGCGGTCCGCAGGTTTTGTGCGCGCGCGTGGTGGGCGAGCCCGGCACCGGCAAGTCGCGCCTGCTCGACGAGTTCGCGCAGACGATGAGCGCGCAGGGCGATCACATCATCCTGGTCGAGCCCGACAGCTGGGGCGCCCGCGTCGCCTACTCGGGCCTGGCCAGCGCCATCCGTGGCCTGGCGCGCCTCACCCCCGCGGCCATCGAGGCCGAAGATTTCCTCGACGCTTCCAGCGACGCGCGTCGCGGTCTCCACGAGATCTTCCGTGGTCCTCAGCGTGGCGACAGTCGTTCGCCGATGGAGCGCCGTCACTGTCTGGGGAGCGCTCTGCGTTGGGCGCTGGTCCGCGCCGCTGCGCGAGGCCCCGGCGTTCCCGTGGTCTTGATCGACGATCTGGAGCGCATGGACGGCCCCTCGCTCCATGCGTTCGCCGACGTGATTGGTGATCCCCCGCAGGTGGCGGCTTTGGTGGTAGGCGCCCATGGGCCCGGGTTCGACGCCGGCTGGGGCGCGGAGCGCACCGTGGCGCGGCGCATCGAAGGCTTGGAACCTTCCGACGTCCGTCCCTTGGTCGGCGCCTCGGGCCTGGTGTCGCTGCGCGAGGCGGTGCTGCCGCTCTACCTGGAGCAGGCGCTGCGTTACCAGTTCGAAGGTGGCAGCGAAGCTCCCGAGCGCCTCGGTGATCTCATCGCGCAGCGCCTGGGCACGCTGGACGCCGACACCCGCCGCGTGCTGCAGGGCCTCGCCGTCCTCGGCTTCGGCGCGGCGATCTCCACGGTGGCCGAGCTGGTCCAGATCGACGGCATCGAGCCGGCCATCAACGCCCTGCTGGGCCGCGGCATGATCACGGTCTCCGCAGGCTGCGCCGTCTTCAGCCACCCGCTCCTGCGCGAGCTGACCATGGCTGGGATCCCCATCGAAGCTCGCCGCCAGCTCCACCGTCGCGCGCTGCGCATCGAGGACAAGCAGCGCGGGCCGATCGAGGTTCGTTCCGAGCACGCCTACCACTGCCAAGAAGCCTTCCAGGCCTTGCTGCTGCTCGAGCAGGTCGCCGATCGGGCCACGGCCGTCGGCGACACGAACGCAGAGGTGCTGGCGCTGCGCCGCGGCCTCGAGGTGGCGCGACGCGAGATCGCGCGCGGCGAGCTCGACGATCCGATGCGCGCCGTGCTGATTTTCAGCCGCAAGTTGGGCGCCTCGCTCACGCGCGCCGGAGACTTCGCCGATGCCGACGGCATCCTCCAGGAAGCACTCGATCTGGCCGGCCCAGCCAGCCCCGATCGGGCCAAGATCCTCGGAGCGCTCGCTCACGTCTCCTATGGACGCAAACGCTACGAGGAAGCTCTGTCGCGCCTGCGCTCGGCCATTTCTGCGGCGCGGGCAGCCGGGGCCGCCGAGCTGGAGTCCGGCCTCGAAGAGACCCGACGCGCCTGGGCGCCCTGAGCGTCCGCACCGCTGGGTCTTTTCAGCGGGTCGATTCAGCGGGTCGATTCAGCGGGTCGATTCAACGGGTCCATTCAGCGGGTCGATCCGCTGGGCTGATTCGGCGGGCCCTCACGCTGGGCTGCCCGGCCAGGTGGCTTGAAAAGGTCGGTCCCGGGGCTAGAACGCCGCGCATGTCCACCCCGACCCTGCGCACCCTCGTCGACGGACGACCGGAATTCGACGAGACGCTGCGCGCGCTCGCCCGACGCGGCGACACCGATCTCGATCGCGTCGAGGGCACGGTTCGACAAATCCTCTCCGACGTGCGCCAACGTGGTGACGCCGCCGTCCGCGAGTACGTCGAGCGCTTCGAGAACCGCCGCCCCGAGGCGCTGATGGTTCGCGACTACGGCGGCGCCGAAGCCCTCGAGTCGCTGACGCCCAGCCTGCGCCAGGCTCTGACGGTCGCCGCCGAGCGCATCCGCCGCTACCACGAGCACCAGAAGCGTCAGCTCACCACCTTCGAATACGTCGAAGACGGCGTGATGCTCTCCAGCCGCGTGACCCCGGTCCAGCGCGCCGGCATCTACGCTCCGGGCGGCAAGGCTTGTTATCCGTCCAGCGTGCTGATGTGCGCCGTGCCGGCGCAGGTAGCCGGCGTTCCGGAGATTTACCTGGCCAGCCCCGACACGAGCGTCGAGGTGCGCGCAGCCTGTCACCTGGCAGGCGTGACCGCGCTCATCGATTTCGGCGGAGCTCAAGCGATCGCCGCGCTCGCCTACGGAACCGAGTCGGTGCCCGCCGTCGACAAGATCGTCGGCCCGGGCAACATCTACGTGGCGGCCGCCAAGCGGCTCGTCTTCGGCCAGGTCGACATCGACAGCATCGCCGGCCCCAGCGAGATCCTCGTCCTGGCCGACGAGACCGCCGATCCCGAGGTCGTCGCAGCCGATCTGCTGTCGCAAGCCGAGCACGACGAAGACGCCTACGCCCTGCTGATCGCCGTGGGCGCTCGCGTGGCCGAGGCCGTCAGCGCCGCCGTCGCACGCCAGCTCGCCTCGCTCCCCGAGACGGACGCACGCGGTCGGCCCCGCCGAGCCATCGCCGAAGAGTCGGTACGCCGCCACGGCACCGCGCTCGTGGTGGAGAGCGAGGCCCGACTGATCGAACTCGCCAACGTCCTGGCTGCCGAGCACGTCTCGGTCCAGACGAACGCAGCTCGTTCGGTGGCCGATCGCATCACCCGCGCCGGCGCCCTCTTCGTGGGCCACAACACGCCCGAGGCCGCCGGCGACTACCTGGCTGGCCCTTCCCACGTGCTGCCCACGGGCGGCGCGGCCCGCTACGGCGCGCCGCTCGGCGTCTACGACTTCGTCTCTCGCTCCAGCCTGATCGGCTACGAGCTCTCCGCGCTGGCTGCCCAGGCCGCGGACATCACGACGTTCGCGCGCGCCGAAGGTCTCGAAGCGCACGCTCGCGCCGTAGAAGTTCGCCTCGGCCGCAAGTGAAACGGGCCTACGCGTGAGCGTAGGTCCGGCAGGCCAGGCCCTGCAGACACGCGCTGCAGACACGCGCTGCAGGCCAGGCCCTGCAGATCCGGCGCCTCAGCCGATCTGCAGGTAGCCGCGCTTCAACAGATCGAGCACATCGCTCACCGTCTCCAGATCGGTCTTCGGCGATCGATCGAGGGCGGTCTGGAAGTCCGGCGAGTTGATGCAGGATTGGAGCACCTCGAGCTGCGACTGCTCGAGCGTGCTGAGCGGCGCCTCGAGCGGCGTCTTGAGGCTCAAGCGCGCCTGGAGATCCGGCGCACGCGAGGTCAGATTGTTCAGCTCGTCCTGCTGACGGAAGCCTTCCATCAGGTAGGCCTGCGCGGTGAGACCGAGAGAGGGCTCGACGTTGCCGTCGGAAGGCTCCAGGGCAAAGGTGCCCTCGGTCCAAGCCAGCATGCGGTAGGCGGCCTTGAGCGGGCTGAGCTGGGGAAGCCCTTCGATGGCCGCGTTGATGACCAAGCCTTCGCCCAGGTGGAGCCGGCCCACCCGCTGAGCCGTCAGCACCAGGGTGCCCGTCTTCTTCGAGGTGCCGAAAAGCTGCATCAGATCCGGCAGCGGGATCTCGTCCAGGTTGCCGGTCATGCGGGCCGAGCCGCTGGCCGAAGCCGTCTGCTGGCGGATCGTCTCCTTGCCGAAGGCCACCTTCTGCAGGTTCCGGCGACTGCCGGGAGGATCCTCGACGGCCACCAGCTTGAGAATGCTGGTGCCGATCAGCAAGCGATCGCCCTCGCTCAGCGTGGCGCGTTCGATGCGCTCACCGTTGACGAACGTGCCGTTGGTGGAGCCCAGATCTTCGACCACCACCGAGCCGCCGCGCAGCTCGATGCGCGCGTGGCGACGCGAGACCATCTCTTCGACCAGCACCATGTCGAGATCGCTGGAGCGACCCACGATGACGGGCGTCGAATCGTTCAGCGGAAACTCGCCGCCTTGGTATTTGCCCGAGATGAATCGCAGCGCCAACTGCGAGGCGCTGGACGTTGAACCTGGGCGCTGATGCGGAGAATCCATCGGTCCGGGGCCTGCCGGGGACGGGGACCGCCGCCGCGCGAAGCTCAGCCGGAACAATAGAAGCGCCGCCCCCGGGTGGTCAATGAAAGCGGAGTCAAAGCAGGGAGTTAGGTAGGCCCGAAATGGCGCCTACTCGGACCTACGCCCGCCCCGACTTCGGTAAGGGACCTTCCATCACGACTGGACTGGGCTGCGGATTTCCGTGGAAACCTGTGTCGTTTCACCGCTTGGCAGCAGAATGGAGAAGGTCGTCCCCTGCCCCTGCGTCGAATTCACTTCGATACGTCCGCGCATCTCCTGGACGATTCGCTGGCTGATGGCCAACCCCAGGCCCGTCCCCCGCTCCTTCGTGGTGACGAACGGGACGAACAGGCTCTTCATGACCTCGGGCGCGATCCCCGGCCCCTCGTCGGCCACTGACAGGACGACCCAATTGGCCGACCCACCGGACCCCGCTGCTGGCCCCGCTGCCGCCCCCAGCACCACGCGCCCTGCTCCGTCCATGGCCTGGACCGCGTTCCGCGCCAGGTTGAGCAGCACCTGCCGGATCTGTTCCGCGTCACTGCGCAAGACCGGGACGCTCGCGTCCACCCTCACCTCGAAGCTGGCCTCCGGGCTCTCCGCCTCGAGCATGCGCGCCGTGCGCTCCAACAGGGTTCGCACGTCGACCTCACTGAACTGACTGCGCGCCGGGCGCGCGTAGTCGAGCACCGAACCAACGACTCGATCCAAGCGATCGACCTCCTCCAAGATGATCGAGACGAACTCCCGTTCGGTCGGCCCGAGTGCGTCGGCCGAACCGTCCCCCAGGAGCTGCGCGGCGCCCTTGATGGCGCCCAAAGGATTCTTCACCTCGTGCGCGAGACCCGCGGCCATCTGACCGAGCACGGCCAGCCGGTCGTGCGTCTGCAATTTCTGGAACTGCCTCGAGTTCTCGAGCACCACGCTGGCCTGCAGCGCCAGGTCCTCGAGCAGCTGGATTTCGTCGGGAGAATAGGCGTCCACGGCCCGATCATCGACGAACAGCAGCAGAGCAATCAGCCCTCGCCGCTCGCTGCGCACCGGCACCAACACGCCCCGCCGGAACGGCCCGAGCACCTCGGCCGACGCCAACACACGAGCGAACGAATCCGCCGCCAAGCTGTCGCCGGCGCGGCGCGCCTCGTCCTCCTCCGATTCGATGTCGTCGAGCACCAGCGACGACGCCTGCTCCAAGCGCTCGAGCAGAGGCTGCACGGCAGCGATCTCGAAGCGAGCGGCCAGCTCGGGGCCGAAGTGAGCGAGCCGATCGAAATGCGCCGACATGGGGTCGCGCAACAGGAAGGCAGCAGCGGTCGCCCGGCGCGAGGCCTCGATCGCTCCCATCAGCACCGTGCCCAGCGCATCGACCTGCAGCACGTGAACCAGCTCGCGCCGCACACGCTCCACCGCGCGCTCCAAGTCGGCTCGCTCACGAAAGAAGGTGCGGTGAATGGCCAGGTTGGCCTTCTCGCGCAGCGGGTCGAACACCACCAGGATGACGATGGTGGCCAAGAACGCCGCCAGGTACATCGTGTCGAAGCCCCCGAACAGCCCCACGAACACGTAGAAAATGGCCGCCAACAGGCTGGCCAAGGCCGCCGACAACATGACCTGGCCGAGCACGTCGTAGATGTCGACGAAGCGCTGCCGAATCAGCGACTCGCTGATCACGAACAGGAACAGGATGGAGAAGGCCGCGCCGATGGGCGGCACGGGGATATCGAGGAACCAGAGGAAGTCGGCCAAGCTGGCCAGCACCGCCAGCGCGCCGATCCACACCAGGAAGCGCACGCGCCGTTGGGTTCCGCGCGAGCGCGAGTTGCGACTCCGCGTCCACAGCGAGGCCAGGCCCGCGCTGAGCAGGCCGAAGACGTAGAGGAACACGATGCCGCGGGTCCACCACTCGGCCAACGGCCCCAGCAGCGCCAGGACCGACACCGGGACCAACAGGATCAAGGCGGTGCGCGGCAAAATCGGGCGCCGCTCGGGTTCGGGCATGAGGGCCTCGAACAGGCGCAGCGCGAACTGGGGCAGCAGCACCGCCAAGATGGCCGTGAAGCGGATCCACACGTCGGCGCGCACGAACAGATAGAGCCACTGCGCCAAGTACCAGAGGCCCATGTCCAGCGCGAAACCGGCGAACCAGATCTGCGGCCGACCCGGGCGGCGGCGCAGCAAGATGGATACGGCGATGGCGATGGCCAGGCAGCCGCAGAACAGCGAGGTCCTCGTGCGTAGATCCATGGCGGCTCGGGAAAATGGACTCGGCGGTACGGGCTGGCGGGCTCGGCGATACGAGCTGGCGGTACGGGCTCAGCGGTACAGGCCCCGCTGCTCGATGTAGTCGAGCACCGTAGGTGGGATGCCGTCGACCCCTCGCAGCGTCCCGTGAAGAGCAGCGTGCGCGCGCAACTCGCTCGACGAGACCTCCGGCAACACCGGCGCCGGAGCATCGTCCCGCGGGTACCCGGCTCGCCCCAGCACCAAAAGCGGCGCCAGCTCGAGCAGGCGCGGCGCCTGGTGCCAGCGCGACAGATCGCCCAGCACGTCGGCCCCCACGATCAGCCTGAGCTCGTCGGCGGGACGCCGAGCACGCAGCGCTTCGATGAGCTGCACGGTGTAGTTGGGGCGCGGCAGCTCGCGCTCCAGCTCGCTCACCTCGACGGCCGGTTGATCGGCAAAGGCCAGACGACACATGGCGAGACGTTCGCCGAAAGGGCTGAGCCCCTTGGCAAAGGCATGCTCGTAGACGGGCACCACCAGCACGCCCTCCACCTGACCACTCTCGAGCAAGTGGCGCGTGGCTCCCACGTGGGCCAGGTGCGGGGGATCGAAGCTGCCCCCGTAGACGCCGAGACGCATCAGCCCGCCCCGAGTGCCCGCATCTTGAGCGACTGGGGCGCCTCCAAGAGCACGTCCTCGATCACCTGGAACTGCGTATCGTAGCGGCGCGCGCGCAGCTCGCCGTCGGTATCCTCGATGGTCAGGACGCCGTGCTCGGGGAAAGAACCGGGCGCGATGAACCAACGTCGGCCTACCTGCTTGATCAGCGGCGCGCGGCTCCTGCCGAAAACCAAGATCGTCGCGGGCAAGATGTCGTCCTCGACCAGATCCGCCTTGTCGTAGAGCATCACGGCGACCTTGCCGGCGATCAGCTCGACCGAGCGCGTCGACGCGCCCGCCAACGACTCGAACATGCGCAGCTCGGCGCGCTGGCGCTCGTGCAGGAGGAAGGCCTCGATGCCATCGGCGTCCGCACCCAAACAGGCGGCCGTGGCGCGCGCCATCAGGTTGGCATCGTCGGCGTTCGCACCGACGAGCTCCTCGGCCCAGGTGCGCACGAGCGCATCGAGCGCGCCGTCGGTGCCCAGGTAGACCACGCGCTCGGCGCCCAGACGTTCACGCAGCGCGCGCGCGGCCGCGGCGAGCGCACCCGCCTGGTCCATGGCTGGCCCGAGCAACCCCAAACGCATCCCAACCACTCTAGCAGCAGCCGGGCCCTGCCAGCGCCAGCCGCCCGCGCTCGGCCTACTTCTGTGCGCCGGCCAGCTTGCCAGTTTTTTGTTACCCCGCGTTTCCCCGGCCTCCGGTGGACCCGGCCTGGCCCAACCGAGGCACGGTGGAGACCCAGTCGAGGTCCCCAGTGAGGACCTCCCGGGCCCCTCGGCTCACCGCCCCCAGCCTCGATTTCGGGCCCTCGCTGGGCCCCCTCTGCGCATAATCCCACATTATCGTCGGGTAAGTACGTTCTATTGGATCAATCGGGCGGAATTTTGCAGAGTGCGGTCACACGGTGAGGCGCACAGCCTCTCGCGGATGAACCAGGCGAGCGGCGCAATGCTCTCGCCGAAGATGAAGGCGGGAGCGCTCTCGACTCTCGCCGAACCGAGGAAACGGAAAAATGTCTCTGATCAACTCCACCATCAAGCCCTTCAAGGCCACCGCATTCCACAACGGCAAGTTCGTCGACGTGTCGGAAGCAACCCTCAAGGGCAAGTGGTCCGTGTTCGTCTTCTACCCCGCGGACTTCACCTTCGTTTGCCCGACGGAGCTCGAGGACCTCGCCAACAGCTACGCCGAGTTCCAGAAGCTCGGTGTCGAGATCTACGGCATCTCGACCGACACGCACTTCGCCCACAAGGCTTGGCACGACACCTCCGACGCCATCAAGAAGGTGAAGTACCCGCTGGTTGGTGACCCCACCGCCACGCTGGCTCGCAACTTCGAGGTGCTGATCGAGGAAGAGGGCCTGGCACTCCGCGGCACCTTCGTCATCAATCCCGAAGGCCAAATCAAGGTCCTCGAGGTCCACGACAACGGCATCGGCCGTGACGCCAGCGAGCTGCTGCGCAAAATCAAGGCGGCCCAGTACGTTGCCGCTCACCCGGGCGAAGTCTGCCCAGCCAAGTGGAAAGAAGGCGAAGCCACCCTGGCCCCGTCCCTCGACCTGGTTGGCAAGATCTAAGCCGATGAGTCGATCGAGGGCGCCGAGCGCCTGAGTCAGTAAGCCGCACCGCCCTCAAAAACGCCCGGGCGAGATTCGTTCGGGCGTTGTTTTTTCTACCGTTCAAGAAACATGGAGATCGCCCGTATGTTGGACGCCAATCTTAAAGCCCAGTTGAAGTCATACCTGGAACGGGTCACCCAGCCGATCGAGATCGTTGCTTCCCTCGACGACGGTGCGAAATCCCGGGAAATGCTCGAACTGTTGAAAGACGTTGCCAGCCTTTCCACCCAGATTACCTTGCTCGACAACGGTGACGATGCCCGCACACCGTCGTTCTCGATCAACCGCCCGGGTGCAGATATCAGCCTGCGTTTTGCCGGCATCCCGATGGGCCATGAATTTACCTCGCTGGTGCTGGCGCTGCTGCAAGTCGGTGGCCATCCATCGAAAGCCAGCGCCGAAGTGATCGAACAGATTCGCTCGCTCAAGGGCGAGTTCAAGTTCGAAACCTACTTCTCGTTGTCCTGCCAGAACTGCCCCGACGTCGTGCAGGC
>DATIDO010000313.1:0-5141 GCA_035456245.1 Polyangiaceae bacterium | reverse complement strand
CAGGCCATCCGCGACAGCTACTCGATCCGTCGCAACGCGCTGATCCACGGGGTGCCCTACTTCACCACCATCGCCGCCGGCGCTGCCGCCGTCGACGCCATGGAGGCCAAGGCCACCTTCGCGCGCGACGAGACGTCCGGTGTCCGCTCCGTTCAAGAGTGGCACGCTCGCTCCAGCGAGCGCAGCTGAACGAGTACTCTCGTTCGATCAGGGGCCGCTCCGAAAAGGGCGGCCCTTCTTCTTTCCGCCTCCGCTCCGAAGGAGGCGTGCGCTCAGGGCCCAGCCAGCGCCACCAGGCGCTCCAACGTCTCGTCGATGCGCTTGCGCGCTTCGTCCTGACGACCGGCTGCCCCACCGAGCAAGAAGGCAAAAGCCAGGGGGCGCCGACCGTCGGCCCGCATCACGTAACCAGCGAGCGCGCTGGTGTCGCGTAGCGTCCCGGTCTTGGCTCGAATGCGCCCCGCCAGTGGTCCGCGCACGAAGCGCGAGCGCAGCGTGCCGTCACGCCCACCGCGCGCCAGCTGCGCCATGTACTCGGCCGAGTTGCTCGGTCGGTCGAACATGTAGTCGAGCAAGCGCACCAGCACGTGCGCGGTGAGCCGATTGGCGTCGAACAACCCCGAGCCGTTCTTCAGCACCAGGGCCGTCGAGTCGAGGCCGTGTTCCTTCAGCCATTTCGACATGACGGCGAGACCACGCTGTGTGGACCAGGGCTCGTCCGTGCGCCCACGCTCGTCGGCCTGGCTCAGCGCGATGGCCAGCATCTCCGCCGTGAAGTTGTCGCTGTCCTTGCCGAGCGCTCGGATCAATGAGCCGAGCGGCTGCGAATCCAGGTGCATCAGCCGCGGCAAGCCTTCCGCCCCACCGAGCGTGACCTGATCGGGCACCTTCACGCCGCCCTCGCGGAGTAGCTCGCGCAGCGCCAGGCCCGGCGCCAAGCGCGGATCGTCGAGACGGCGCGAGTAGCGAACTTCCGAGCTGTCTGCCCCCAGACTCCCGCCCACGCGCGAGCCCAGCTCGGCCCGGCCGGCCGTGGGGGAGAGCGACCAGGTGACGCGGTCACCGGCCCGCGCCTTGCCCGTGGTGATCGTGCCCGTGTTGGCGACCAGTCCGGGAGGCTCGAACCAAACGCGCGCCGTCTCGCCTTCTTTGCCGGGCAGGACGCGCAGCGCCACGGTGTTCCTGTCGAGCGCCAGCGCACTGACTGGCGCGCGGAAGGCCGCCCACTCCTCGGGCTGCTGCTCGAAAGCAGGCGGCACCCAGCTCTCGGCGAAACGCGACTGATCGACGACGATCTTGCCGACGCGGGTCACCCCGCGCTCGTGCAGCACGTGGGCCACCTGCAGCCAGTCCCGCGACTCCAGATCGGGAGCCCCCCCGCCCCGCAGCACCAGACGCTCGATGCCATCGCCCTCGATGCGACCGAGCACCTCGGTGCGGAACACGTGGGCGCTACCCAAAAGCTCGAGCGCCGCTGCGGCGGTCAGCAGCTTCTGCGTGGAGGCCGGGTTGGTCGGCTCGTCGGCGCGATGCTCGACCAACCAGGTGCGGCTCTCCAGATCGAAGACCGCCAGTTGCGCGTGCCCCTTGCGCTCGGCGGCCCACGCCTCCAGCTGCTTCGCCTTCTCGTCGACGGCCGCCGAGGCAGCGCGCGGCTGCGTCGCGCGCACCTGCCCAGCGCCATCGCTCGGCGCCGGCACGAGGTCACTCGGCTGGGTCGGAGCGGCGCCTTCCTGACCCTCCCCTTCGACACCGTGCCCCGATGGCTGCGCGGACGCTGCGCCCGCGGGCCCCGACGACGACGGTGCAGACGGCGCGGCCTCGTTCGTCTCCGCACTGGTCTCTCCGTTGGCCGGCGGATGGCACGCCGCCAGCAGACCTACCGCGAGCGCGCAGCTCGAAAGGAGACCGGCCCGAGCGGACCCATCGGGCGGCGAAAGAGAACGTCGCGGAGCCACACGTCGATTCAAGTGAAGTCGCCGCCCCGCAACAACCGAGAGGGCGGCCTTTTTCGGTTGCCCTGGGTCGAAAAAGGCGCGATGGAGCGCCCCCATGTCGGCACCGAGCTCCCGCTGGCTGGGCGTCCTGTTGCTCGCGAGCAGCAGCCTGGTCGCGCCACGCGCGCTGGCCGACGAGCCCGAGCCGGTCGTCCGCTTCGATCCGGCAGCCAAGCCGCCCCCGTCGACGCAAACGACCCTGCTGTTGGTCGGCACCGCCGGCTTCGCGCTCAGCTACGGCGGGGCCGTGGGCGCCTCCTACCTGTGGGAGAGCGATCCGGGCGCGACCGATCTGCGCTACCCGCTGGTCGGCCCTTGGCTGAAGCTGGGCCGCACCACCATGTGCGTGGCGGAGATCAACGGCTGCAGCAACGTGCTGCAGGTCATCGGTGCGGTGGCCACCACGTTGGACGGTCTCCTTCAGGCCGGCAGCCTGGCAGTGATCATCGAGGGCATTCTCACGCCCACCGCCGCCGCGCAGTCGGCGCGTCTGCGCGCTCCGTCGAGCGCGCGCTGGTTCCAAGCCGATGTGGGCGGTGTCCGCTTCACACCGGTGCCTTTCGTTCAATCTGGATCGGATCTCGGCCTGGGGCTCGTGGGTTCGTTCTGAGTCGGTTCCCTTTCGCTCTGCGAGCCGGTTCTCATCGGCCCGTTCCGAGCCGGGCAGCAGGCCCGTTTCCAGAATGGCTCGCGGATCGTTTTCTGTCGGGCTCGTCGTTCATTTTCAGCTAGGACTCCGCGGCGCGTTTCGAAGCACGCCTCGGTGGTTCACTCGGAGCCCCGACACGCTCCGTGAAGTCAAACGTTTTTCGCATCGAATCAAATCCTCTGGATTGCCGCCGGCCTGCGCGTCGGCGTTGTCCGAGAGGCCGAAATGTGGTCAATAGAATCGGGCCGGCCGGGCCCACGCAGCGAGGATCTTCTCGCGAGCGATGATGGAGGTATGGGTGAACACTGTGAGCAGTAGCGCCGGAAATCGCTCGGGGAATCGCCGAACGAAGTTCATCTTGGTTACCGGAGGTGTCGTCTCTTCCATCGGGAAGGGGCTGACCTCTGCATCCATCGGGGCCCTCATGGAGGCTCGTGGCCTGACGGTCACGCACATGAAGCTGGACCCGTACATCAACGTGGACCCGGGCACGATGTCGCCCTACCAGCACGGCGAGGTCTACGTCACCGATGACGGTGCCGAGACGGACCTCGATCTGGGGCACTACGAGCGTTTCACCAACGCCACGCTCACGCGCAACCACAACATCACGACCGGCCGCATCTACGAGGCCGTGATCTCCAAGGAGCGCCGCGGTGAGTACCTGGGCGCGACCGTCCAGGTGATTCCGCACATCACCGACGAGATCAAGCGCCGCATCTACGCCGCCACTGCCGACGCCGACATCGCCATCATCGAGATCGGCGGCACCGTCGGCGACATCGAGTCGTTGCCCTTCCTCGAGGCGATCCGCCAGCTGAAGGTCGAGGGTGGTTCGGAGAACGCGCTCAGCGTGCACGTCACGCTCGTCCCGCACATCCCCACCGCGGGCGAGATGAAGACCAAGCCCACGCAGCACTCGGTGCGTGAGATGCGCGAGATCGGTATCCAGCCCGACATCCTCGTCTGCCGCTGCGATCGTCACATCACCCAGAACCTGCGCGAGAAGATCGCGCTGTTCTCCAACGTACGCGCCGACCGAGTCATCCCGGCGGTCGACGTGAGCTGCATCTACGAGCTGACGCTGGCCCTGCACATGGAGGGCATCGACACGCAGATCGTCGAGCAGCTCAACATCTGGTCGCGCCAGCCCGAGCTGCGCCACTGGGAGGACGCCGTCGAGCGCTTCAAGAGCCCGTCTCGCGGCAAGGTGAAGATCGGCGTCATCGGCAAGTACGTCCACTTGAAGGACAGCTACAAGTCGCTGCACGAGGCACTCGTGCACGGCGGCATGGCCGGTGGTGTGTCCGTCCAACTCGACTACATCGACTCGGAGCACCTGGAGCGCGGCGGTTCGCTGGCCTCGCACCTGGAGCACCTGGACGCGATCCTGGTGCCCGGTGGCTTCGGCGACCGCGGTATCGAGGGCAAGATCGCGGCCATCCGTTACGCTCGCGAGCACAAGATCCCGTTCTTCGGCATCTGCCTCGGCATGCAGCTGGCGGTGATCGAGTACGCGCGCAACGTCTGTGGTCTCGAGGGCGCCAGCTCGGTCGAGTTCGGCGAGCGCCCCGCGCACCCCGTCATCGACCTGATGCCCGACCAGCGCGGCGTCGAGACCAAGGGCGGCACCATGCGTTTGGGCGCCTACCCCTGCAAGCTGGTGTCGGGCAGCCGCGCCGCGGAGCTCTACGGCAAGACGGAGATCAGCGAGCGTCACCGCCACCGCTTCGAGTTCAACAACGACTACCGCGAGCAGCTGCAGAGCGCCGGCCTGATCCAGAGCGGAACCAGCCCGGACGAGCGCCTGGTCGAGATCGTCGAGTTGAAGGACCACCCCCACTTCATCGGCTGCCAGTTCCATCCGGAGTTCAAGAGCAAGCCGCTCGAGGCACACCCGCTCTTCTCGGCCTTCGTCCGTGCGGCCATCGCGCGGCGCGAGAGCACCGGCCGGGGCACGCGCACGACGGACGAGCGCGGCGACGCACACAGCGTGAACTGACGCGCCCCCGCTTCCCGTGCCGAAACTCGCAGCGTTCTCTCCGCTCATCCTGGCGCTCCTGGCCTGCTCGACCCCGCCGCTCACCAAGACGGCGCGGGACGGCAACGGCCGGGAGCTGCTGGCCGAGCTGGAGCGACAGAAGCGCGCCGGCACGCTGGACGATGATGGATTGAAGGACGCCGCGCGCGGACTGCTCGAGGGTGACATCGCCCGCAGCCGAGGTGCCGAAGGCGAGGCCACGGTCGCTTCGTTGAGCAGCTGCTCGGGCGCGCTCGAAGGTGCGCTCGATGCCCGCGCCGACACGCACGACAGCGTGGGCGGTGAGGCGGCGCGACTGCTCATGGAACGGGGCGCCTGGTGCGGCTCGGCCGACGAGTGGGCCGAGGACGAGCTCGGCACCTGGCGCGCTCTGGCTGCGCTCGACGCCGACGGTACCGGCGAGGAGGAGGGCAGCCTTCGGCGGCGCTTCTTCGTCGATGGTGACGAGCGCGTG
>DATIDO010000312.1:0-2879 GCA_035456245.1 Polyangiaceae bacterium | reverse complement strand
AGCTCATCGCGGACTTCTTTCGGTACTTCGTCCAAGTCCGCCTTGTTACGCTCGGGTACAAGCACGCGCTTGATGCCCGCGCGGTGCGCGGCGAGGGTCTTTTCTTTCAAGCCGCCGATCGGGAGCACCCGACCGCGCAGTGAGATCTCGCCGGTCATGGCCACGTCGTGCCGGATTCTGATGCCCGTGAGCAGTGAGACGATGGCCGTGAACATTGTGATGCCGGCGGAGGGGCCGTCCTTCGGCATGGCGCCTGCGGGGATGTGGATGTGCACATCGCTCTTCTCGAGGAAGTCCTTGGGGATGCCGTATTTCTCGGCGTTGGTGCGCACGTAGCTGAGGGCTGCGTGGGCGCTCTCCTTCATCACGTCACCCAGCTGTCCGGTGAGCTGCATCTTGCCCGTGCCGTACATCTTCGTGACTTCGATGAAGAGGATTTCACCGCCGACGCTGGTCCAAGCCAAGCCTGTCGACACACCCGTTTCTTCGGTGCGCTCGGCCACTTCGCTCGTGTACTTGATCGGACCGAGGAACTCGCGGAGGTCGTCCTCGTTCTTGATCACGCGCTTGGTGCTGTCGCCCTCGGCGACCTTCACTGCCACGCCGCGGATGACGCTGGCCACCGTCCGCTCGAGCGAACGCACGCCCGCTTCACGGGTGTAGTGCTCGATCAGCTCTTCGATCGCCTCATCGGTGATCTCGAGCTGGTCGGTGGTCAGACCGTGCTCCTCCAGCTGCTTGGGGATCAGGTGCTGGCGAGCGATCGCCTGCTTCTCGCGCCGCGTGTAGCCGGGGATCTCGAGGATCTCCATGCGATCGCGCAGTGGCGGCGGGATGGGATCGGCCACGTTGGCCGTGGCGACGAACATCACGGCCGAGAGATCGTAGGGGATCTCCAGGTAGTGATCGGCGAAGCTGTTGTTCTGCTCGGGATCGAGCACCTCGAGCAACGCCGCGCTGGGATCGCCACGGAAGTCGTGACCGATCTTGTCGACCTCATCCATCATGAACACTGGGTTGACGGTGCCGGCCTTCTTCATCCCCTGGATGATCTGGCCAGGCAGAGCGCCGACGTAGGTGCGGCGATGGCCACGGATGGCCGCCTCGTCGTGGACGCCGCCGAGCGACACGCGCACGAACTTGCGACCCAGCGACTTGGCGATGCTGCGACCGAGCGACGTCTTGCCGACGCCTGGCGGCCCGAGCAAGCAGAGGATCGGACCCTTCTTGTCCTTCTTCAGCTTGCGCACTGCCAGGTACTCGACGATGCGCTTCTTCACCTTGTCGAGGCCGTAGTGGTCCTCGTCGAGGACGCGGCGCACCTCGAGGATGTCCAGGTTGTCCTCGGTGGAGTCGGTCCATGGCACGTCCAGGATCCAGTCCAGGTACGTGCGCACCACCGTGTATTCGGCCGAACCGACCTGCATGCTGCGCAGGCGCTTCAGCTGCTTCTTGGCCACGTTGTCGGCCTCGCTCGGCAGGTGAGCCTTGGCCAGGCGCTCCTCGAGCCCGTCCAGATCACCCTGGTCGCCCTCGTCCTCGCCCAGCTCTTCCTTGATGGCCTTGAGCTGCTGACGCAGCACGTACTCGCGCTGGTTCTTGCCCATCTCCTCCTTGATCTGGGAGTTGATGCGCTCGCGCATCTTCAAGATCTCGAGCTGACGCGTGAGCAGACGCAGCACCTTGCGGATGCGCTCCTTCACCTCGACCGTCTCGATGAGCTGAGCCTTCTCTTCGACGGGTGCGTCCAAATTGGTCGCCACCAAATCGGCCAGCGCCCCCGGCGCCTGAATGCTGTCGATCAGGCTGCCCGCTTCACGCGGCAGCTCGGGCATCAGCTGGATGACCTGCTTGGCCACGTCACGCAGGCTCATGGCCAGCGCCTCGGCCTCCACGTCCTCGGTGGGCGGAGTGGGGATGCGGCTCACGCGAGCGCGCATGTAGGGCTCTTCCGTCAGCACTTCGTTCAAACGAATGCGCGTGAGGCCCTGCAGGATCAACGAGTAGTTCCCGGAGCTGTGCTTGAGCGCCTTGAGCACGCGGGCCGCGCAGCCCACGGGGTACAGGTCGTCCTCACCGGGATCGTCGGTCGAAGGATCGCGCTGCGCGAAGATGGCGATGATCGGACTGTCGAGGTTGTGGACGTCCTCGACCAACGCCACGGACTTCTCTCGGCCTACGTCGAACGGCGCCACGGCGCCGGGGAACAAAACGGCGTTCCGGATGGGCAGTACGGCGAGCTCCTCACCGATTTCGATGTCGTCTTCACTCGGCGGCGGCGGGGGAGCAGAGGAACGGTCAGAATCGCTCATGGAGGAACTTTCGGGGTTGGGGGGGGTGACTGGAAGTTCAGCCGCCACAGGCCAGCCTAACCACACCAACGCGTAGGACAACCCCCCGCGAGTGATGCTGTGTCGGTCTCGACGAAGCGCGTCTTTTCTGGGAGGAACGCCCTCATGCGCGCGCTCTTTTTCGGTACGCCAGCCATCGCCGTGCCGAGCCTGCTCGCCCTCGGCGAAATCGGTGAAATCGCCGCTGTCGTCTGTCAGCCCGATCGCCCCGCGGGGCGCGGTCTCGCGCTGCGCGCGCCGGCCGTGAAAGAGGCCGCGCTCGAACGCGGTTGGCACGTCGAACAGCCGACGAAGGTACGCACTCCCGAGTTCGCCGAGTGGGTCGCGAACCAACGCGCGGACGTCGCCGTCGTCATCGCCTACGGGCGCATCCTGCCGAAGGCGGTGCTCGACGCGCCACGCGCCGGCTGCATCAACGTGCACGGCTCGCTCCTGCCGCACTGGCGCGGCGCGGCGCCGATCCAGTGGTCCGTGGCGAGCGGCGACACCGAGACGGGCGTCACGCTCATGCAGATGGACGAGGGTCTC
>DATIDO010000311.1:0-7335 GCA_035456245.1 Polyangiaceae bacterium | reverse complement strand
CGGTCGACGTCGAGCCACATCCAGGCAGCGCCGCGCGTGGGCGTCGAAGCGGGCGCTGCAGGCGTCGAGGTGGCCGACGAGGGGGCTGCCGAGGTGGCTGCCGCCGTGGATGCCCAGCGGCGCTCCACCGCCTCCGGGACGAGCGGCCCCGAGATTCGCAGCCGCGCCGTCGCGAGGACGGCATTCAGCCGAGCGCGCAGTTGTTTCTCGCCCCAACTCTCGACCAGCTGGCTGCCCCAGGGCCCGCCGCGGCTCCCGTCCAAAATGGCGCGTGCCAGATCGTCGAGCGAGCTCGCCGGCTCCGACTCCATGCGTGCCAGCTCACGGATCGTCGCCTGCTTGGCGCGCTCCAGAGCCTCGCGCGTCGGCTCGGTGCGTTCGAGCCAAGCGGGCAAGAGTCGCTCCAGCTGCCGTCGATCCAAGCTCGCGCAGAGGCGGGCGAGAGCACAGCGCTCGAAGTGCACGGCGCCATCCGTCGAGGCTCCCGTTGGAGGCTGCAGACCCAGCAGGTACTGCAGCAGCAAGCGCTCCGACTCCACGCGCTCGTCGGCAGCGAACTCCCAGCTGAGTTCGGCGAGCAGCCGCTCGGGGTGTGCCTCGACCAGCACGCGCAAACCGCCTCGAGCCGTGAATTCCCGAGCGGTCGGCGCTGGCCCGTCCAGTGGGCCGGGAGGAGCCACGGCTGCGGACTCCTGGGGCGTCGCGTCGGGCGCTGCTGCCGCAGCTTGCGTGTGCGGTGTGGCGTCCCGGGGATGCGGCGCGGCGCACGCCAGGCCGAGCGCGGCGCACGCCAGGCCGAGCCCAGCGAACGCGAGCGGGCGGAGACCTCGGATCATTCCGCTGCCGCGAGGCCTTGGCGCTCGAGCAGCGCGGCGAGCTCGGGGTTGCGACCCATGAACTCACGGAACAGATCGAGAGGATCGGCGCTGTCGCCGCGGGCGAGCACGCTCTCCCGGAAGGCTCGGCCCACCTGGGGATTGAACAGACCCTCGTTGCGGAAGCGCGAGAACGCATCGGCGTCCAGGACCTCGGCCCACTTGTACGAATAGTACCCGGCTGCGTAGCCGATGGGGTGCGAGAACAGGTGCCCGAAGGAGGCGATGAGCGCGTAGTCGTCGGGCAGCGCGGTCGGTGTGTAGCGGGCCAGCACGCGGTTGGCGTAGGCGTTCACGTCGCCGTCGCGGCTCGGTTCGTACTCGGAGTGCAGGGCCAGATCGACGGCGGCGAAGCCGAGCTGACGCATCTGCGCCGAGGCCGCGCGGAAATGGCGAGCGGCGAGCAGGCGCTCGACCAGCTCGGGCGGGATGGTCGCTCCGGTCTGGTAGTGGTGGGCGAAGCGATCCAGCGCTTCTTTCTGCGAGCACCAGTTTTCCAGGATCTGCGAGGGCAGCTCGACGAAGTCTTGCGCCACGCGGGTGCAGGACAAGCTCTTCACGTCGACCGTGCTCAGGCAGTGGTGAAGCAAGTGACCGAACTCGTGGAACACGGTCTCCACGTCGCGGAAGCTCATCAACGAGGGCTTCTCTTTGGTCGGAGGCTGGGCGTTGGAGCAGAACAACGCCACGTGGCTCTCGGGAGGTACGGCTGCGATCAGGCCGTGCATCCAGGCGCCGTCACGCTTCGACTCGCGCGGGTAGAGATCCGTGTAGAAGACCCCCAGCTCGCGGCCGTTCGCCTCGACGATGCGGTGGGCGCGGACACTCTCGTGCCAGACCGGCAGCTCGGTGTCCTCGATGCGCACCCCGTACAGCTCCTCGGCCAGGGCGAAGGCACCGCGCAGCACGCTCGGCGCGGAGAAATAGGGGCGGAGCGCTTCTTCGTCGAAATCGTAGAGCGCGCGGCGCTGCTTCTCGGCGTAGTAGCCCACGTCCCAGGGCGCGAGCTCGGGCGCGTTTGCTCCCTCGAGCTGCTGGCGGAAGGCGAGCAGGCTGCGACCTTCCTCGTGGAAGGCCGCCTCGGTGCGCGCGGTTAAATCGGCGATGAACTCGCGTGCCTCGGCGCCGCTGTGCGCCATGCGATCCGACGTGGCCAGATCCGCGAAGTCGGCGAAGCCGAGCAGCCGTGCCTTCTCCTGACGGAGTTGCAGGATGCGAGCGACCAACCCCAGGTTGTCGCCCTTCTCCAAGCCGCGACGGTTGAACGCCTTCCACAGCTCCTCGCGCAGGCCGCGGTCATCGGCGAAGGTCAGCACCGCGACGACCGTGGGCGCGGCCAGACTGAGGCGGTAGCCCTCGCGGCCCCGCGCCTCGGCCGATTCACGGGCGCTGGTGCGCGCCGTCTCGGGCAGGCCGACCAAGCGGGCTTCGTCGACGAAGAGCTCCCAAGCGGCGGTGCCGTCCAGGACGTTCTGGGAGAACTCCGTCGTCAGCTGGCTCAGCTGCTGATCGAGCGCCTGCAGCTTCTCCTTGCCGGCAGGATCGAGCTCGGCGCCGCTGCGCTGGAAATCCTCGATGGTCTTGCGCACGTAGCGGGCTCGGGTGCCGGTCAGGGCCTGGGCCGCTGCCGACTCGGCGAAGCGCTTCAGCGTGCGGTAGAGGCCTTCGTGCAGAGTGATGCTCGACCAGTAGGCGCTCACCGCTGGGAGCACGCGGTTGTGAGCCGCGCGGAGCTCGTCGTTCGAGGCGACCGACTCCAGGTGCTCGACGATCCCCATGGCCACGCCCAACTCCTCGGCGTGAGCGTCGAGGACCCCGAAGGTGTTCTCGTACGTCAGCGGCTCGGCCTGTCCGGCGATCTGGTCGAGGCGGGCCTGGGCCTGCTCGATGGCTGCGAGGACCGCGGGCTCGATGTGCTCGGGGCGGATGCGGTCGAAGGGGAGGGGACGGCTCGGGCTGGAGAGCGGATTGGTCATGGGAAGTCGGGCAGGAAGCCGACTTCGAATGTGGCCACAGTCGCGCGCTCACGCAATGGGGCGACCGGAGACGCTCCGAGCAGGGGGCCCGAGCGCCGAACCGTCGTCGCGAAGCCCGCTAGCGAAGCGAGCCTGGGCGACTCAGAGCAGATATTGCGAGAGCAGCGTCGAGACCGCGCGATCGACGGTCGACGGGTTCTCGAACAGGCCGCTGTGACGCCAGACGACCTGCATCGTCTCCAGATCGATGATGTAGGCGTGCTCGCGGCTGGGGAAGACCTCGCGTACGCGCTCGTCGCCCGGTGCGACCGTGTTCACGGTCAGCCCGCCCATGTCGATCCAATCAGCCAGCTCGGCGAACGTGGGATCGGAGCCCGAAGCGGTGCCGTCGACCAAGAGTTCGATGATCGCCCCGTCACGCGCCAGAACGGCCTTGGCGTTCTCGGACAGATCGAGCGCTCCCAGGGTGCAGCTCTCGCACCAGAAGGCCGAGACGTGGATGACGGCGTAGCGCTTTCCGGCTTCGCGCAGGTCGGCGAAGGTGATGCTCTCGACCTCGCGGCTGCTGGTCAGCTTCGTGCCGTCGCTTGCCAGATAACCATCGAACTTGAGGTTCTCGATGACGTCGCCGAGCTGCGGGTCGTTCTCCCCGTAGGGCCCCTCGGGGTAGCTGAGCGTCTGCTCGCCCGAGCCGGGCAGGCCGGGCTTGCCCAGGTCGGCGGCGTAGTCGGGACGCGCTGCCTCCGACTGACAGCCCAGCAGGAGGGAGGTCGAGAGCAGCGAGGTGAGAAGCCAGTTAGAAGGTTTCACGAACGTATCCGGCAGTCATTCTGGGCGGAACCGCTGCCGCCGCAAGATCGACCTGGCGACCTGACCATAAGGTTCGGAAATGATTGTGGATTAACCAACGTCCCCGAGGGGCCGCTCCGGGTCGCGGGCCGGCCGCGGCTTCATGAAGCGCCCCATGGGACCCGAAACAATGCATCCGTGATCGCTGCCCGCCCGAGCGAATCGAGCGGAGGCGCTACCCCACGATCGCAACTCCACGGTCGCTACCTCACGATATGCGACACGCGTGCGCGCTGGCACGACGCGCTCCGAGCGTGCGCATCATGCCAGCACAGCCGCGATCAGTGATTGAGGACGGTGATCAGCAGCGTCACGCCGAACGCGGATGCGTCGGCATTCGAGCCCACCATGTAGGCACCATTTCCGCGCAGCTTGAAACCAGTCGACCACTCGGGAGCCACCCAAAGATCGTATCCGAGCCAGGCTGCTGCGCCGCCGCCGAATGCGCTGGAGACCAAGGGGTGATCGAGCGCGGAGCCTGCGAAGCCCACCTCGGCACCGAGGTGGAAGCCCTGCTTCGGGTTGGTGTAGGCGTCGAAGAACGGGCCCGCCAAGAAGTGGAACTGGGTCGCCTGGCTCAGCGTGGTGCCGTTGGCGTCGTTCATGTTCATCGCGAAGGCCAGGTTGGTCAGGGCGCCGACGCCGACGGCCATACCGGGGCTCGGTGAACCACCCACGAGCACATCGGCCGCGAAGGAAAAGGCGGTTCCGCTCGAGCTCTGTGGGGCTCCGGCGGCCTTGTCGTTCACGTTGGTCCAGAAAGCGCCCGGACCCACGTTCACGCGCAGGTAGAAGCCCTCGTGGACGTAGGCCGTGCGCTGCAGCGCGGGCGCTGGGGGGGCGACGGAGAGGTTCATCTTGGGCGTGTCCTCTTCGGCCGTCGCAGGCTGCGCGGCGGGAGCCGGAGCCGGCGCCGGGGCCGGAGCCGGCGCCGGGGCGGGCTGCGCGGCGGGAGCTGGCTGGCCTTCCGGGGGCGTTGCCATCTGAGCGCTGCTCACGGCCGGCCACCCTACCAATGCACAAGCCAAAGCCGCCCAACTCGTTCTCGTCTTCATGTTCCGTTCCTTACCCTCCGAGGGGATCTAGCACGCTCGTTCCTACGGCGAGAGGGATCGCCGGCTCCCTCGCTCGAAGGGCGATTTTTCTGCTCTGTCGGTTCGTATTTCGCTCGCTCGGAGGCTCCAAGAGCCTCTTGGGCGCCGGTTTGCGCGCCGGCGTGGACCGTTTCAATCCGACTCGTGGCCGGTTCGGCCAAAGGCTCGGCTCACCAGATCGCAGGTGTTAGCTTCTCTTTCGCCGGGACAAGACCGGGAAAATCACCGCCATGGATCGCCGTAGATTTGGACTGTGCGCTGGCTCGTTGCTCGCCCTCTCGTCGGTGGGCTGCGTCGGACAGCTCGAACCCCGCCGCTCGAACATCAAGCGAGTGAAGTGGAAGGGGTCCGGCAAGCGCGTGGTGGGCTACTTCACGAACTGGGCGCAGTACCGCAAGCGCGACTGCAAGTTCGAGGTTCGGCACATCGACGCCAACCTGTTCACCCACATCATCTTCGGCTTCGCCAAGATCGATCCCCACGACCGGGCGAACCCCAAGTTCGAGCTGGTGCCCTTCGAGCACAACGACCTGGGACCGGGTGGCCAGTACCAGCAGCTGAACGATCTGAAGCGCAAATACCCCCACCTGAAGACGCTCTTGGCGGTCGGTGGCTGGAGCTTCAACGATCCGCCGACGGCTTGGATCTTCACGACCATGGCCGAGTCGAAGGAGAACCGCGCGCATTTCATCCAGCACGCCGTTCAGTACCTGCGGAACAACAACTTCGACGGTCTGGATCTGGACTGGGAGTACCCCACCGACGAGACCCGAGGCGGACGCCCTCAGGATCGCGAGAACTTCACCGCGCTGGTCGCCGAGTTCAAGGAGGCAGCGCGCGCGGAGGCAGCCAAGTCCGGCAAGGAAGAGCTGCTGCTCACCATGGCCGCCGGTGCCCACAAGGCCGACACCCTGGAGCTGGAGAAGATTGCCGAGCACCTCGATTGGGTGAACCTGATGGCCTACGACTTCTACGGTGGCTGGGCCCAGGAGACGGGCATGAACGCGCCGCTCTCCGGTGATCCCACCGGTGATTTCTACGTGGCCAAGGCGGTCGACAACTGGCTCAAGGGCATTCCCCCCGAGAAGTTGGTGCTGGGTATGCCGACCTATGGGCGCTCGTTTGGCGGCGTCGAAGATCCCCGACCGGCCAGCAAGACGAGCGGCGCCGGACCCAAGGGACGCTGCACGGGTGAGGTCGGCTTCCTCTCCTACTACGAGATCAACGACCTCATCGAGTCGGGCCAATACAAGACGTACTGGGACGACGTCTCCAACACCCCGTACGCCTACGACGTCTCCAGCAAGAGCTGGGTGACGTACGACGATCTCCGCTCGATCTCGATGAAGGTCGACTTCATCGAGCAGAAGGGCCTCGGTGGCGGCATGTTCTGGGCCATCGATCTGGACGACTTCCAGAACGACTACCCGATCATTACCAGCGTCGCGCGCCGCCTGCGCGGCGGCTGAAGCCGGACGGAGCCACGGGTCGACGCCCGGCGGGCCGCCTCACTCGTCGAGGAGGCCCGCTTCGCTCACGACTTGGCTCGCAACTTCGCGATCGACTTCGCTCGCAACTTCGCGATCGAGCGCCCGGCGCTCCAGGCGCTCGCCGGTGACGCGCAGCGCGACCTCGCTCTGATCGATGCCCACGAAGCGACGGGCGAGCGAGCGGGCCGCGACCAACGTCGTGCCCGAGCCGCACATCGGATCCAGCACCCAGCTGTCGGGTGCGCTGGCGGCCCGCACGATGCGCTCGAGCAGAGCGAGTGGCTTCTGCGTCGGGTAGCCCGTCGTCTCGCCGTGGAGCGGCGTGTTGGCCGACATGGCCGGGCAGTCGCTCCACACGCTGCCGAGGCGTCGGCCTTCATCGGCGTAATAGCGGTAGGCCTTTCCGGCCACGACACGCTCGCGGAAGCGCCGGCCGTCGGCGTCCACGTGCTTGAAGTGCATGCGCAGACTCGTCTCGGCAAAGGGCTCGCGCAGCGATGGATCGGCCACGTTGTAGAGCATGTCGGCCGAGCGCGAGTAGATCAGGATGGTCTGGTGGGTCACGCTCGGACCCAGGCGGCTCTTGCTGCCGTTGCCCGGGATCCAGATCACTTCCCCGCGAAAGCCAGCTCGTCCGAACAGCCCGTCGCAAGCCACCTTGGCGTCGTGCACCGCCCGGTGATCGAGGTGTAGCCAGAGCGAACCACGCTCGCTCATGCACTCGCGCATCCGCTCCAGCCGGGGCCGTAGCATGTCGAGGAAAGCGTCCAAGCCGCCCCAGCTGTCCGAGTAGGCAAACTCTCCAGTGGCGCGCGAGCCGCTGCCCTGACGCGCGGCGCGTCGGCCGCCGGCGTTGTAGGGAGGATCGACGTAGACCAGATCGAAGCGGGGGCCGCCGTTGGCCAGGGCCTCCAGCACATCGAGGCAGTCGCCCTCCAGCAGCCGGCTCCCGGCCTCGTCCAGCCAGCGGGGGAGTCCTTCAGTCACCGTAGCCCTCGGCCTGACCAGCACTGGCCTGAACGGCACTGGCCTGAACGGCACTGGCTCGACC
>DATIDO010000310.1:0-9743 GCA_035456245.1 Polyangiaceae bacterium | reverse complement strand
TGCAGGTCAGGAAGGCCAGGGTCCCCAGCGTGAAGCCGGCGACGACGTCGATCAGGTAGTGCCAGCGCAAGTACATGGTTGCCAGCACGACGTTGGCAGCCACGAAGGCCACGCAGGGCCAGGTGTACCTGTAGGGCAACTTGGTGCGGTGGCGGAAGGACCACAGCGTGATGAAGGTCGGGACGGCCGTGTGAATGGACGGGAAAATGTCCTTGAGCGCGCCGCCCGTCTGCACCGTGTTCCACACCGTGTCGAACCACGGGCCCCGGGGTAGCGCGGTATGGAAGGACGAGGCCATGGCCGCGCCCGGACCGAACCCCGGCACCAGCGTGTAGATCAAGTGGCCGACGCAGAAGGTGAGCAGCACGCCGAACGTGAACTCGTGCTGGGCCGAACGATCTCGCGAGAACAACACGATCGGCACGATGTGCGCGCAGATCACGAAGAAGTACCCGAAGTAGAAGAACGAGAACCACTCCGTCAGCGGCCCGCTGACCCAAGGCTGGACGGCGAGCGCTGGCTCGAGCCCGAACAAGCGGAGGTCGAGCGATTGCAGTTCGGGATCGAGCGAGCCCGGGTTGATGACGGGCAGCACCCGTCGGAAGCAGAAGTAGCTGGCCTCGACCGTCGAGAGCATGACGATGCGGTAGAGGATGGCCTCGGCGCGCTGGCCGATCAGGCGCCCACGCACCAGCACCAGGGCGGTCACCAGGAACAGCCAGATCCACGACATGTCGAAGAGCGCGCGTTCCCAGTTGGTCACACGGGGCGCGATCAAGACGCCGAGCACCAGGATGGTGTGGTAGGCGAGCACCATCCAGTCTTGGGTGCCCATCTCGGCGAGGGCCGAGCGAAGGCTGGCCCTGTCCCGGCCGAGGGGCAGCTCGGGGCGCTCGGAGCCGAGCGTTGCACTGGGTTGCGATCCGGGAGGCACGGTCGGGGAGGTGGCGGGCTCGGAGAGAATGAGGACCCTGAAGGGGGCGGGGAAGGCCGCGGACTCTACCGGCGGATGGCGCCCTCGCAACCGATGGTTCGCCCCACTTTAGCAACAGGGTGCAGGGGCGCCTACCGTGGTCCTGGACGGCCCTGGGGAGGCTCGCCGCGAAGCACGATGGGCCGCTCCGGCAGCTCGAGTAGCGTACTCAGGATGCGATGGGTGAGCCCCCAGACGACGCGGCCGTCGATGTCCCAGGCCGGGAAGCGGTAGACCTGGTCACCTCGCTGGAAGTCGAAATCGACCTGCCGGCTCGGACCGAGCAGCTCGCTCAGAGGGAACCACACGACCTCGGCCACCTCTCGGTTCGGGCGAACCTCGGGCCGGTCGGAGAGGCGGAACAAGAACGGCGCGACACGGAAGCCCTGCGCCCGACCACCGGAGAGCGCGGCGACCTCGGGCAGCGCGCCCCAGTAGCTGCTGGGTTCCAAGGCCACACCGATCTCCTCGCTCGTCTCACGGCGCGCGGTGGCCAGCAGATCCGCGTCAGCTGGATCTCTGCGACCTCCCGGTAACGCCATGTGACCCGACCAAGGATCTCGTTCGTCGTCGGCGCGCCGAATCAGCGCCACCTCGAGCTGGGGTCCGGCGAGCACGACGGCGACGGCAGCACCTGGCGCACCTACGGAGGGTCCACCGACAGCCCCACCGACAGCACCGGGCGCGCCGACTGCGCCACTCGCGCTGTTCGTCGGAGCAACCGAGCGATGGCGGTAGAGGGCAGAAAGTCGCAGCTCCAGTTCGCTCGGCGCCATCCGCTCGGATCGTGCTCGCTCGGGCTGCGCGCCGCAACCGCCGGTTCGCCAGCGGTCTAGTTGCTTGTTGGGTTGCGACAATCGGTTGCCTGGCGGCCAACCGATTGTCGCTCTAGCCTCGCGGGCCATGTCGTTCGGTCACCGTCGCCCCCTCGGCTCGTCTCCCCTGCGTTCGTCTCTTTCTACCCTCGGCGCCTCACTCCTCGCCTTCGCGCTGTGTACGGCGACGGCCGCGCGCTCCGCCCACGCGAGCCCGGTGTTGCTCGCGGGCGACGGCACCGAGAAGGTGCACTCCACTCACGTGGCGCTGCTGTCGAGCGGCGGAACCAACGTGGTCACGGTGCTGCCCGACTATCAGGGCTCGCTTGCCGCCTTCGCCGTCGTGTTGCCCGTCCCCTCCGACGTCACGGCGTCGCGGGTGGTCAGCCTGAAGCGAGACTTCGTGGATCGCCTCGAGACGGTCAGCGCTCCGCGCTTCGCCGAGTTCTGGGAAATGGATCCCTGCGAGAAGGGCAAGGCCGAGCAGGATTGGGAGCGGGATCTCTCGGTCGGTTCGAGCCCCGGCTTGCTCGGTTCGGTCGACATGGGCCCCACCAAGAAGATCGCCGAAGAGCTGCTGATCGACGTCGCCGCGACTACCAAGGCGGGTGAGTACACCTTCCAGGTGGCCGATTCGGCCGAGGCCGTGAAGCGGCTGCTCGAGGGCAAGCAGATGACGCTGCCCGCCGGCGGCGAGGCGTCGCTCGAGGAGTACGGAGGCAAGGGCTACAAGTTCATCGTGGCCTTCGTCGACTCGAACCGGGTCGAGCTGATCGGCGGTGACCGTGCCCAGCTGTCGCCCATCCGCTACTGGACCAACGAGGACGCCAGCAGTGTGCCTGCGCGCTTCGGTTTGCCCTCCGCCGCTGCCAACCAGGAGCTGTTCGTCTACACGCTGGTGCCCGATCAGCGCATGCAGGTGACGAACTACCCGACCAAGGCGGCGCCGACCAACGTGACCGTGGACTTCGCCGTCAAGGAGCGCATGGGCGAGTTCTACGACGCCGTCTACGATCGCTTCGCCGAGAAGAACCCCGGCACCTTCTTGCTGGAGTACGCCTACTCGACGGCTGGCTGCGGCAAGCCCTGCCCGACCGAGCCGCTCCTGCCTTCGGAGCTGATGAGCCTCGGTGGCGACGTGATCGACTCCAAGCTGCCCAAGAGCGAGGTGAGCCCGAAGCCTGCGGATCCGACGCCCGAGGAGGAGGCCGCTTTCAAGGCCTCGCTGGAGGGCAAGTCGCCCAAGGAGAAAGCGGACGCCAAGAAGGAGTGGGACACGGATCGTCAGACGATCGCTTCGCGCCGCGCGCTGCTCGCCCGCCACAAGTACGTGCTGTCCCGTCTGCACTACCGCTACGCCAAGGCGCAGCTCCCGCAGGATCCCGCGCTCGGACCGGGTGGCTCGATCCGAGGCGGCGTGGCGCTCCCCATCGGCGCCGAGGGTGCGGCCGACGCCAGCGTGAGCGCTTCGTCCGAGAACGAGTTCACGACCCGCTACAACAACCTGCACCCCAGCATCTCGCAGGAGAAGTGCGACGCACCCGAGCGCTACCGCTGGGGCAAGGCGCCGCGCAGCTACCGCGGCTCCAAGAAGGTCTGGGTGGCCAGCGACCTGTCTCGCAAGAACCGCAAGCAGATCGCGCTGGAGAACGCGGTGATCTCGCCCGTCGCCGATCTGGGCGTCGCGGGCAAGGCGGCGGCGCCGGCCCCGGCCGCAGCGACGCCAGCGCCCGAGCCCGAGAAGAAGGGCTTCTGCGCTTACGCGCCCAGCTCGAGCGTGGGCTCGTGGGGCGCGCTAGTCGGGCTGTTCCTGGCCCTCGGCTTCGCGCGAGCGCGTCGCCAACGGCTGGGCAACTGAGCCTTCACCAGGGGTCCACGGGGCGGTTACTCCGGGGACCCCAGCTTTGGCGAAGTAGACGCGCAGCAGATCGCGCGCGAGCTGCTGGCCCTTCTGGAACCACAGGTCGGAGTTCAGCAGTACGACGCTGACGACGACGCGCGGTTTGTCGCTGGGCGCAAAGCCCACGAACCAGCTCGAGGTCAGCTCGCTGCCTCGGGGCCGCAATGTGCCGGTCTTGCCTGCAGCCTGGATGGCGCCGAGCGCGCGCTGCCCGGTCGCATCGATGAAGGAGTCGTGGGCCGTGCCGCTGTGGATGGTGAACTCCATGGAGTGGCGAAGCCGCTGCGCGGTCCGATCACTGAAGAGCCTCCGAGGCGCCGGTTCGACGAGGGGCAAGGCGTCGGCTCGCTCTTCGTAGAGTCGCAGCGGCACGTGCTCGCCACCGCGAGCGATGGCCAGCGCCAGCTCGGCGGCGCCGAAGACGGAGAGCTTGGAGTTCTCGAAGCCAGCGGCGGTGCGCGCGAAGTCGAGGGAAGGCTCGGGGACGCTGAGGCTGCCGACGGTGCCCGGCAGCTGGCCGCTGAGCGGGTGGTTGAAGCCGAGGCGCTCGGCCGTATCGAGCAGATCGCGCGGCGTCAGGTAGCGGCTGGCGAGCTGGGCGTAGGCCGCGTTGCGGCTCGTGCCGAGTGCTTGGTGAAAGCTGGAGCAAACGACGCCATCGCCGGTGCCCGGTACGAGGTGCTCGGCGGCGATGGAGCGCAGGCCGCCCTTGGTGCAGACGCGGGTGGCCGGCGTCACGGAGGTGCGCTCGTAGAGGGCGATGGTCGTCACCAGCTTGAACACGCTGGCGGCCGGGCTGCGCGCGTCGACCAGCAGGCTCCCGTGGGAGGTGTCACCCAGTTCGACGGCGGCCAGCACGCGGCCGGTCGCGACATCGACCAAGGTGAGCGCGCCTGCGACCGGACGCGCACGGTTCAATAGGTGCTCGCCGGCGCGCTGGAGCTCGGGGGTGAGGGTGAGTCGCCGTCGTGGCTCGGCGGTCGCGGTGCTGATGGCAGCAGTGCTGCTCGTCGCGGCAGTGCTGGCTGGGGCAGGGCTCGTCGTCGCGGCAGTGCTGGTCGGAGCCGTGCTCGTTGGGGCGGAGCCGGGACCAGGGGCGGGGACTGCCGGTGGGGCTGCGAGCGCACCCAACCTCGGCGCCGCGGCAGCGATCGAGCCGCAGAGTACCAGGGCGCCCCCGAGCCAGGGGGACAGGCGGGCACCAGTTCGCCGCATGCCTCTGCCCTAGGTCGCCCGGGCCCTTCTGGCCAAAAATGCGACGATGGTTCCAAGGTAATCAGATGTAGGTTTTTGTGTGTCGCTTTCTTGGCCCGGGTGGGGTGGGGCCCCTTACGATGGCGGGGAAGAGAGGAAACGACATGGAACGACGCCTGGGACTCCGCGGCCGAACCGATGTGCAGGTCACCACCACGAGTGGGCTCTGGCTGAGCCCCGCCCGTGGAATCGAGCTTTCGGGCTCCGGCATCTTGCTGGACCGAGGCCGCCCGTCGAGCGAGCGCGACGACCAGCTCGTCCTCCGCCTCGCCATCGTGCTGCCCGAGCGGCACCGCCCCATCGAGGTCATCGCCCGCCCCGTCCGTCGCGAGGGGTACCAGCAGGCGCTGCGCTTCGTTTCGGTCTCCGACGTGGACCGCCTGTGCCTCGCCGAGCACCTCGATCTCGTGCAGCGCGCCGGCGGCGTCCTCCACTGAAATCCTTCACGCGAATCACCCTTCCCCGAAAGCCAAGATCATGAAGTCCGTCCGAACGCTGATGCGCCGCACCACCCGAGCTCGCTGGGTTCATGCCGTCGTGCTCACTCGCGTGTTCGTGGGAGTTCTCTTGCTGAGCGGCTGCGTGGCCCGCCCCGAGTACGAGCAGGTCAGCTCGGCCGCCGAGGTGCAGCAGGAGGGTCGCCGTCGTGCCCAGCTGCAGAGCGAGGCGCAGCGCGCCGAGATCGAGCGGCTCACCGCCGAGCGCGATCGTCTGCAGGAGGAGCTGCGCAAGCAGGAGGAAATCGCTGCCCACGCCCAGCTCGACGTCGCAGCCCAGGAGGCCGAGAAGGACCAGCAGGCACTCTTGGTCGGCCAGCTCCAGTCCGAGCTGGGGCGCGTGGCCGAACACCTCAAGGTTTACGCCGAGGAGCGCGATCGGCTGAGCGAGGAGAAGGCCAAGCTGCTCGACGAGTTGGCGCACCCGGTCGCCGTTGAGGCTACCTCGCCGGAGCTGGCTGCCGAACCCGCCTCGGGTGAGCTGGGTACGGATCCCGCTTCGCCGAGCGAGTCGCCCTGAACGCCGCTGCCTCCTCGGAGACAGCCGCTCAGAGGCGCCCGCCGTCGACCCGCAGCTCTTGCGCGGTGACGAACGGGGCGTCCACCAAATAGAGCAACGCGCGCACCACGTCGTCTGCCTCGCCCACCCGGTCGAGCAGCGCCTGGTGCGCGTAGCGCTCGTGCTCTTCGGCGGTCGTCTCGGGCGGCGGGAGCACCGTGCCAGGGGCGATGGCGTTGACGCGCACGGCCGGAGCCAGCTCCTGCGCGAGCCCCAGCATCAGCTGGCGGAGAGCCCCTTTGGCTACCGAGTAGCCCAAGTAACCGCGGAAGGGCCGCACGCTCGAGGTGCAGGTGATGAACACGATGCTGCCCTGGCTCGCGCGAAGCGCAGGCGCCGCCTCTTGGGCCAGCGCGAACGAGCTCTGCAGGATGAAGCGCAGTGAGCGCTCGAAGCCGGCGTCATCCAGGCTGTCGACACCACCGCGCTCGAAGCTGGCTGCGCTCACCACCAGCAGATCGAGGCCGCCGAGATCGGCGATCGCCCTCTGCACCAGCTCGCGCGCCTGAGCGAGATCGGAAAGATCGGCGCTACCGACGAAGGCGCGGCCACCGCTCGCTTCGATGTTGCGCTGCGCCTCGCGCGCGCCGGCTTCGCTCTGGTGGTAGTGGAGCCAGACGTCCGCGCCGCGGGCCCCGACGGCCTCCGCCATTGCGCGCCCCAGCCGCTTGCCTGCACCCGTGACCAGCGCCCTCACGCGCTCGACGCTACGGGAGAAGCCGGTCGCGGTCGAGGTGAGGCGGACCTCAGAGGCTGAAGGTGACCTTGGCGGGCCAGCTGCCGGGCGAGGGGAACTTGATGTTCTGCACGGCGCCGACCAGGCAGGCCGCCACGTCGTCACCGCCATCGTCGGCGTGGGCCACGCCTGCCGAGAGCACTTTGCCGTTGGTACGAATGTAAGCCGTGACCAGGTAGGGACCGCCGTTGCCGCAGGCCTTCAGGTCGCCCTCGGCCTTGGCCAAGGTGCTGGCCACGTCGTTCTCCGTCCACTCCACCGGGCTGCGAACCTCGGCCGGCGGATCGAACGCGATCGAGCTGCGAACCAAGCCGATGCGACCACCGACCGGCTTGGGCCAGCGGCTGTCTTTCAACTTACCCAGCATGCACTGCTCGGTCTGGAAGTCGCCCAGCGTCGAGCGCTCGGCCTGAGCGTGCTCGGCCACGCCGCTCATGTTCACCTTCACCAGGAAGGCCATCTCACCGCCGAGGAACTCGACGCGCTCGTAGCCCTTCATCAGGCAGCTCTCGAGCGAGGGGTAGAGCGACTCGATGGTCTTGTTGACCTTCTCCTCGTTCATGCCGCCGTACTCCTGCATCACCTGCATGCCATCCAGGTGGTCGCGTTCGTCGTCATCCTCGTAAGTGGGCTTCTTCACTTCCTTCTGCTCACCGCCACAGGCCATGAGCGTGAAGGCGGCGAACGCGAGGGAAGGAACGAGCGAACCGAGGAACCGACGGCTGAGCATGACGACGGCTCGTTTAGCGAAGGTCGAGCGCGCTCACCAGGGAGCGCGCGGAAGCCGGAGCGTCGCAGCCCCGTTCGCGGCTCTCGGAGGCTCGGGTGAGGGCTCGGCGAGCGGGCGCTCAGGGAGGACTGAGCCGCACGGCGCGCGGGTGATGGGGGAGGCCTGCAAGGAGGGCGGATTTTTCTCCCAAGCCCACCGCTAGGCGCGCACCCGCCATGAGGTCCAGATCGAAGCCGCTGTCACCGAACGCGGCCAACCAAGGGCGCTCGCCGGTCAGTAGTTTCCCGGCGGTCACCTTGCCGGGGCCGTAGGGAAGAGGCTCGGCGAGCCGCGCCACGAACCGTTCGTCCGACCTGTCGGCGACTCCACCCGTCACTTCGTTGGGCGCGAAGCCGAGGGCGCGCGTCGACTCCTCGATCACGATCCGCGGTGAGGCGGAAACGACGTAAGCGTGTCCACCTCGTCGCCGCACGAACTCCACCATCCTGATCACCTGGCGATGCAGGTACGAATCGTGACGAGCGTACGCCAGCGCCTCGTGGATCAACCTGCGCAGCTCGTCCTCGGCGTAGCCTGCGTAGGCCCACACCATCGTCTCGGCGGCGGCCTTTTCGTCGTAGCGCCCCTGCAGGTAGGCATCGAGCAGAGCGAGACCGAGCTCGTTGGCCGTGTGATCGGGGCCGAACGGCAAGTCCACAGCGCGCGCCTCGGCGCGGAGCGCCTCCAGCGATTCGTGGCGCAACAGGCCGTTGGTGCAGGCGAACTCGAAGCAGATATGGCCGACGTCGTCGGCCCACAGCGTGCCATCGGCGTCGAACAGCACGGCCCCGCCGGGCGTTTCGTCCAGCAGGGCCGAGAGCTCCTCCTGCAGCGCGTCACCAGTGAGGAGGGGAGGCGCCGAAGGAGTCATGGTCTTCATTTCCGTTTCGCGAAAGCCGCAGCGATCTTGCCGACCGTGGCGCTGTCTTCCAGGGTGGAGACATCGCCCGTGACATCGCGACCCGCCGCGATGTCCTTGAGGATGCGACGCATGATCTTGCCACTGCGCGTCTTCGGCAAGCCCTCGACGATGGCCACGTCATCCGGCCGCGCGAACTTGCCGATATCCACGGCCACGTGCTCTCCCAGCGCCGCCTCGAGGGCGGAGTCGGCCGCGAACCCGGGCTTCAGCGTGACGAACACGCACAGCGCCTGGCCCTTCAGGTCGTGGGGGCGACCGACGGCGGCAGCCTCCGCGACCGCCGGGTGTGCGACCAGCGAGCTTTCGATCTCGGCAGTGCCCAGGCGGTGTCCCGAGACGTTGAGCACGTCGTCGATGCGCCCGATCACGGCGTAGTAGCCCTCCTCGTCGTAGAGGGCGCCATCACCGGTGAAGTAGCAGCCCGGGATGTCCGAGAAGTACTGCTTGCGGAAGCGCTCGTCGTCGCCCCAGACGGTGCGCAGCATGCTGGGCCACGGCTGACGCATCACCAGCATGCCGCCTTCGCCGGCCGCCAGGGACTCGCCATCGCTCGACACGATGTCCGGACTCACGCCGAAGAACGGCACGCCACACTTGCCGGGCTTCACGGCGTGCACGCCCGGCAGGGTGGTCATCAGGATCGAGCCCGTCTCCGTCTGCCACCAGGTATCGACGATCGGGCAGCGGCCGCCGCCGATCTTCCTGTGGAACCAGCGCCAGGCCTCGGGGTTGATGGGCTCACCCACCGTGCCCAGCAGACGCAGGCTGGAGATGTCGTGCCCATCGACCCACTGGTCACCGGCCTTCACGAAGGCGCGGATGGCCGTCGGTGAGGTGTAGAGGATCGACACACGGTGCTTGGCGACGATCTCCCAGAAGCGTCCCCAATCCGGCTGGTTCGGGGCACCTTCGTAGAGGACGCAGGTAGCGCCGTTGGAGAGCGGGCCGTAGACGATGTAGCTGTGACCGGTGATCCAGCCGACGTCGGCGGTGCACCAGTACACGTCGTTGTCTTGCAGATCGAAGACGTACTTGGTGGTGATGTGCGTGCCCGCCAGGTAGCCGGCGCTCGTGTGCATCACGCCCTTGGGCTTACCCGTGGAGCCCGAGGTGTAGAGGATGAAGAGCGGGTGCTCGCTGTCGACCACCTCGGCCTTGCCGCGAGCCGGATCGGCCTGGCCCGCCGCCTGGTACCAGTCGACGTCGCGGCCGGCCTTCATCTGGATGGGGCACTCGGTGTCGGACAGGCGCTTGTAGACGAACACCTTCTCGACGCTGGGGGCGGCGCTGAGCGCCGCATCGACCGTCTCCTTCAGCG
>DATIDO010000309.1:0-2422 GCA_035456245.1 Polyangiaceae bacterium | reverse complement strand
AGCGCACCGCACACCGGCCCCGGCTCGACGACGACCGACTCGCGCTACACTCGACCCCGTGAGCCCCCCCTTCGATGTTGGCCCGCTCCTCGCCCCCGACGAGCCCCCTGCGCTCGAGACCTTTCAGGCCGACGCGAGCTCACCCTTCTTGCTGACCTGCGATCACGCCGGCCGCGCCGTGCCTCGACGTCTCGCCAACTTGGAGCTGGACGACGAGCACTTCGACACCCACATCGCCTGGGATCTGGGTGCGGCTGGCTTCGCGCGCGCGCTGGCCGAACGGCTCGTCGCTCCACTCTTTCTCCAGCGCTACTCACGCCTGGTCATCGACTGCAATCGACCGCTCGACGCCGGGGATTCGATCCCCGAGCGCTCCGGTGGCGTCGAGATCCCCGCGAACCAGGGCCTCGACGAAGGCTCACGCCGTGCGCGGGCCCAGGAGATCTTCCGCCCCTACCACTCGGCCATCGAGGCCGAGCTCGAACGACGACGAGCCACCGGCGCAGCAGTCGTACTCGTGACCCTGCACAGCTTCACGCCGCGCCTCTGGGACCGGGACCGCCCCTGGCAAACCGGCATCCTGTCGCGCCAAGACCGTCGCCTGGCCGAGCCGCTGCTCGCCGCCTTGCGCGCGGAAGGCTGGACGGTAGGCGACAACGAGCCCTATGCGGTCACGCCGACCAGCGACTATGCCGTCAATGTCTACGGCGAAGCGCTGGGGCACCCCTACGTCGAGCTGGAGATCCGGCAGGATCTCTTGGCCACGGCGGCAGGGCAGAACGAGTGGGCCGAGCGCTACGCCCGCCTGCTCCGTGGTGCCGCTGCGCCGTGGTTGGGGTGAATCCGCGTCGCCACCAGCCGGTCACTCCACCGCTCACGCCGCCCCTCACTCCGCCGCGACGTCGCCCGCCTGCAAGCGCCACAGCGCGGCATAGGTGCCGTCCTGGGCGAGCAGCTCGCCATGGCTGCCCGACTCGACGATGCGCCCACGCTCCAAGACGAAGATCACGTCGACGTTTCGTAGCGTCGACAGCCGATGCGCAATGACCAACGTGGTGCGACCGCGCGCCGCCTGCTCCAGGCTGCGCTGAATGGCCGCCTCGGTCTCGTTGTCGACGGCGCTGGTCGCCTCGTCGAGCAGGAGCACCGGAGGATCGCGGTACAGCGCTCGGGCCAGCGCGAGGCGCTGTCGCTGTCCACCCGAGAGCCGCTGCCCCCGTTCGCCGAGGGGCGTATCCAGACCTCGTGGCAGTGTCTCGATGAACTCCCACGCCTCGGCGGCTCGCGCCGCCGCCTCCACTCGCGCACGGTCCACCTCGTCGAGACCGTAGGCGATGTTCTGGGCCACCGTGCCATCGGTGAGGAACGTCTCCTGCGCGACGTAGCCGAAGGCTCGTCGCGAGTCCTGCAGGGCCAGCTCGTCCAGCGGCTCGTCGTCGAGCCAGATGCGCCCAGCCGTCGGCACGTATTGGCGCAACAGCAGCTTGACCAAGGTGGACTTGCCGGCGCCCGTCGCGCCGACGAACGCCACCGTTTGGCCAGCTGGGATGGTCAGATCCAGGCCATGAATGACGGGCGTGCCATCGGCGTAGGAAAAGCTCAACGCCTCGAAGCGAATGGTGCCGCGCACACTAGAGGCAGCGAGCGCGCGTCCTTCGTAGGGGATGGCTCGCGGAGCATCGAGCAAGCGCAACACCCGCTCGATGGAAGCCATCGAACGTTGGTAGAGATCGGCCACGTCGGCCAGGCCGGTGAAGGGCCACAGCAAGCGCTGCGTGAGGAAGACCAGCATCGAGTACGCGCCGACCGCCAGACCGCCTGCCAGCACCAGGTGCCCGCCGTAGACCAGCGTGGCCGTGAAGCCGAGCAAAATGGCCATGCGGATCACCGGGGTGATGGCCGACGCCACGCGGATGGCGCGCGCGTTGGCAGACCGGTACTCGTCGCTCTGTCGCGACAGCTCGCGCTCCTCGAAGTTCTCGGCGGCGAAAGCCTGGATCGTGGCCAAGCCGAGCAGGTTGTTGGTCAGGCGGGCTCCGACCGCTCCGGCCGCCTCACGCACCTGCGCGTAGCGAGGCGCGAGCCGACGCTGGAACCAGAATGCCCCGAAGAGGATGCACGGCACGGGCAACAAGGCGATGACCGCCAGGCGCGGTTCGAGCGCGAAGAAGATGCCGCCGATCAGGAGCGACGAGCAGCTGACCTGAATGATCTGGTTGATGCCGCCGTTGACGAAGCGCTCCATCTGATTGACGTCGTCGTTGACGATCGAGATCAGGTTGCCGGTTCGCTGGCCCTCGAACCAACCGGCCGGCATGCGCTGCAGGTGGTCGTACGCTTCCAGACGCAGCTCGTGCTGGAGATCCTGAGCCAGTTCGCGCCAAGCCACCTCGTAGGCGTACTGGAAGAGCGACTCGCCGAC
>DATIDO010000308.1:0-5442 GCA_035456245.1 Polyangiaceae bacterium | reverse complement strand
CCCCACGCGATGCACCCGAGGCCCGCCCCCACGAGCAAGCCCAAGCAGAGTGGTAGGTAACCGACGTGCTCGCCCCACGGCACGAACGCCATCAAGAGCATGCCGGGGACCAAGCCCACAACATAGGTGACGACGAGTCGCGACGTGGACGAGTGCAAGTTCGAGCTCCCCCGCCACCGAGGGTCGCACGACTCGGCGCATCGCGCTGCCACTTCCGTCACTTCCAGCATGCCCGGCCGCTCGTCGAGACTGGCTTCGAAGAGAGGTCGTCCGACATGCAGAAAGATCAGCTGAAAGAAGCGTGCGCAGTGTTGACCCTGGGGATCCTCGGAGCCTTCGCCTGTAGCGGGTCGTCGCCCGGTGGGGGCGAACCGGGGGAAGACGGGGGCGCAATACCTGGCAGTACTGGCGGCAACGGCAGTGTTGGCTCGAATGGCGGTGTTGGCTCGAACGGCAGTGGCGGCTCAGATGGTTCCGCTGGCCCGGGCTCGAACAGCGGCGGATCGGCCAACGGCAGCGGGGGGGCCGGCGGCTCGATCGACGTGCCCAATCCACCACTGAACACGGCGCAAAGAGCTCGCCTCCGCGTGCTCGAGCTGTTCGCGAACCTCTCCGGGCAGCGCACCCTGGCCGGCATCGAGAACAAGTCCAGCGCGACGCCGCACTCCCACACCGACGAGGTGGCGGGCTTGGCCGGGCGCACGCCGTCCTTCTGGGGAGCTGACTTCGGCTTCGGCAATGGAGCCGTCGGTAACCGCGACAGCATGATTGCAGAGGCCAAGCGGCAATGGAGCCAGGGCGCGGTGGTCTCGCTCATGTACCACACCTGCGTGCCGACGCGGGACGAGCTGTGCGGTTGGGACGACATCGGCGGAGCCCATCCGGTCCACCTCACGAACCAACAGTGGGACGATCTGTTCACGCCCGGCACGGCCATTCACACCGAGTGGTACCGGCGTCTCGACATCCTGGCCGGCTACTTCCAGGAGCTACGCGACGCCGGGGTCGCGCCTCTCTTTCGGCCCTTCCACGAGGTGAATCAATGCGCATTCTGGTGGTCCTGCGTCGATCGACCGAACGGCAGCGTGCGCCTGTGGAAGGACACGTACGACTACTTGGTCCACGAGAAGGGTCAGGATCATCTGGTCTGGACTTGGAACATCCAGGACTTCACGAGCCTCGGCTCCGACATCCCCAAGTACAACCCCGGCGCGGACTACTTCGATCTGGCGACGCTCGACATCTACAACACCGGCTACACGGGCGGGAACTACCAGGCCATGCTGGGCATGGCTGCCGGCAAGCCGATCGGTATCGGCGAGTGTCAGTTCCTGCCGACGCTCGACGTGCTGAACAGCCAGCCCAACTGGACCTTCTTCATGCTGTGGCCGGACTTCATCAACGAGCCCCGCAATACGGCCATCTACCGGAGTCTGTTCGCGTCGGAGCGAGTGCAGACGCTCGACGAGATGCCGGGCTGGGAGTGAGAGGGCTCACTCGAACTGCGTGACGCGGAGGTGCGCTACGCGCATCTCCTGCGGATACGCAGCTGGATCCGGTGCTTGGGCCAGGCCGCCGACCGCCAAGTTCAGCTTGATGTGGAAGGGGCGGTCGAACGGATTCACTCCGTCGGGCGCATAGGCAACGCTGGTGTCGAAGGTTTGGGTCTTCTTGCCGTCGTAGTACCAGTCGATGCGTCTCGGCCCCCAGACCACGGCGTAGTCGTGGTAGCCGCTCGCCACGCTGTCCGAGAGGATGGTCGTGCCGCCCTGCTCGCCTCGCACGACGGCGCCCAGGGCGTCGTCGAAGGTGCCGTAGCTCGAACTCTGGATGACGTGAGTCGGCGACTCGCTGCGTGTCGTCATGACGACGATGTCCCCCCAGACGGGCCACTGGGCCTCGAGACAACTGGCCTGGTCCGTCGGATCCGGGCAGTAGAACTCGGCGGGGCCAGGCGACTCCGGCATCAGCCAGAAGGCGGGGCCCGTGCCGACGCCATCCGGCGCCCAGATACGCGCCTCCACCACGCCATGGGTGAAGGAGAAGCGGCCCTGCGTCGTCACCGAGCCCGATGTGTACTCCGAGCCCTCGTAGCTCTCGGCGAGGGCCCTCAGCACCAGCGCTCCTTCGTCGGTAAAGACGTTCTCGGCGCGCGCGGTGTAGAACTCGGCGTCGCCGTTGCGCACGCTCGCACCCTCCTCGTAGCCGAAGGTGACCGGGTCGAGCGGGCCGTCGAACTCCTCGGCGAGCAGCTGATGGGTCGCCATCGCTTCGCCGCCTCGCACGCAGAGACCTTCGGCGCCGCAGCTGACTCCTTCCCCCCACACGGAGCAATCGGCGTCCTCCTCGCAGGAGAGCCAATGGCTGGAGCTGGAGGTGCTGGGTCCGGGCGAACAGCCCGCCAGGCCGAGGGCCCACGGTAGACCGAGGAGAGAGATTCGAACGAAGCGCATCGGCAGGCTCGGCCTATTCCAATTCCAGCGTAGCAGTCCCGTGGACAGTCTGCCCCGGGCGGTGAAAGGCTGGACCTACGCCACCGGCCCAACCAGTGCCGGATTTGGCACTTCCCCTGCCGTGAGCGGTCGTCCGATGAAAGGGCTCCCTTGAACACCCACCTGCTCATCGAGGCCGTCGTCCAGCAAACGATGGTCTTCATTGCTCAGCTGGCGACGTCCGGCGGCGTGCGCGCCCCGCTGGCTCACGTCGCCGACCAAGTCTTCCTCGAGCTGACGCGCGAGCTGCAGAATCAGGGGGTCACGAAGAAGGTGATCGCCGACATGTTCGGCATGGCGCTGCGCACCTACCACCGCCGCGTCCAGGAGACCTACCAGTCTCGGAGCGTCGTTGGCCGGACTGTCTGGGAGGCCGTCTACGAGTACGTGAGGGAGCACGAGCCGATCAGTGGAGGTCAGGTACTGAGTCGCTTCGGTCGCGACGATCTGGAAGTCGTCTCCGGCGTACTGAGTGATCTGGTGAACTCGGGCTTGGCCTTTCGCTCAGGCCGCGGCGACAGCGCCATCTACCGCGCCGCTTCCGAGGCCGACTTTGCTCTGGGCGCGGGCGAGGACATCCAGAGCTGGCTCGTCTGGCTCGCAGTGTACCGCCACGGCCCGCTCTCCCTGGCGGAGGTCCAAGCGCGTTCGCGCCTCGGCGAAGCCGCGTGTGTCGCGGCCCTGCAAGAGTTGGTTGGCGCAGGTCGCGTTGCTGTGGAGGGCGAGCGCTACGTCGCCGCCACCTTCGAAACGCCCCTTGGCTCGACCCGTGGCTGGGAGGCGGCCGTGCTCGACCACTACCAGGCCATGATCACCGCGATCACCCGCAAGCTGAGCGGGCCGGGTCCGGGCTCGCATCACCTCGACGTCACCGGCGGTTCCACCTGGTCCTTCGACGTGCCTGCCCACCATCCGCTACGCGAGGAGGTCTTCGGCACGCTCGGGCGTTTGCGCTCCGAGCTCGAGGAGTTGCGCCAACGCGTCGACGCGCACAACGCCAGCCGCGTCGGCGCGCCCGAACCTACCGAGGTCGGCGCCGCCGAGGTCGGCGCCGCCGACGAGTCCGAGCGCGTCGTCGTCTACGTGGGCCAGTACGTGAAGTGATCGTGCTCGCTCACAGATGGATGCCGCCCGACGCTTCGATGCGTTGCCCGTTGACCCAGCGCGTGTCGTCCGAGAACAGGCTGGCGACCAGGAGGCCGATGTCGTCGGCCTCGCCCACGCGGCCCAGCGCCGTGCGCGAGGCAATCATCGCGTTCAACTGGGGTGTGTCGCGGACGGCCCCCCCGCTGAAGTCGGTGGCGATGGCACCGGGCGCCAGCGTATTCACCGAGATTCTGCGCGACCCGAGCTCGACGGCCAGGTAGCGAGTCAGCACCTCGACGGCGCCCTTCATGCTCGCGTAGGCCGAATAGCCCGGGTACGAGAAGCGCGCGAGGCCGCTCGACACGTTCAGGATGCGGCCACCATCGGCCAGAAGAGGCAACAGCTTCTGGGTGAAGAAGAACACGCCCTTCAGGTGAACCGCGACCAGCTGGTCGAATTGGGCCTCGGTGGTTTCGGCGAAGCTCGCGTGCGCGCCGATGCCGGCGTTGTTCAGCAAAAAATCGAAGGTGGGGCGACCGAACCGACTCGGTAGCTCGGCGCCGAGCCGTTCCGCAAAGGCGGGAAACGACGCCGAGTCGGCGACGTCCAGTCGCAACGCGAGCGCCTTGCGGCCCAGGGCCTGCAGTTGCGCGGCGACGGCCGCAGCCTCGGCCTCTTGGCTGCGGTAGGTGAGTACGACGTCGACTCCGCGGGCGCCCAGAGCGAGCGCAGCTGCTCGACCGAGTCCGCGGTTGCCACCAGTGATGAGTGCGATGTGGGTCATGGGGTGAACTCCTCTCGTCGTTGGAAGTAGCTCGCTCCGTTGATTGGAAAAACGAGGCAATTGTGGTCAGACTATTCAGGAATCTGGAACAATAGAGGCCAGCCATGGAGTCGACCGAGCAGTTGCGGGTATTTCTGGAGGTAGCTCGGCAGTCGAGCTTCAGCCGGGCGGCGGACAACCTGGCGTTGCCCAAGGCCACGGTTTCGACCGCGGTGGCCGAGCTGGAGGCTCGGCTCGGCGTGCGGCTGTTCGTGCGCACGACTCGTCAGGTTCGCTTGAGCCCCGATGGCGCCGGGCTCCTGGAGCGGGCCGAACGGCTGCTGGCCGACGTGGACGAGTTGTTCGGCAGCTTTCGTACCTTGCCGTCGAGCGTCGGAGGTCGGCTGCGCGTCGATCTGCCGATTGGTATCGCTCGCGATTTGATTGTGCCGCACCTACCGGAGTTCCTGGCCACCCATCCTGGCCTCGAGCTGGAGCTCAGCAGCACCGATCAGCGTGTCGATCTGGTGAGGGAGGGCTTCGACTGCGTGCTGCGCATGGGCAGCGTGGTCGGGGCCAGTCTCGTCTTCCGCTCCCTGGGTGAGTACGAGATGATCAACGTCGTCAGCGTGGAGTACGCGCGCCGAAACGGCATCCCCCGTCGGATCTCGCAGCTGTCGGAGCATCGACTGATCGACTACGCGGCCCATTTCGGTCAGCGGCCCGGCGGCTTCGAGTACGAGCGGCGCGGCCGCGTCATCGAGGTTCCGATGCCCATCGCGCTCACGGTGAATGCGGTCGATACCTACCTGGGAGCCGCGCTGGCGGGTCTGGGGATCGTGCAGATCCCCGAGATTGCCGCCCGAGGACACCTGGCGCGCGGCGCGCTGGTCGAAGTGCTGCCGGGCTGCCGGCCACCCTCGTTGCCGGTCTCGCTCGTCTTTCCGGAGCGCAGGCATCTGCCCGAGCGCGTGCGCGTGTTCATGGACTTCGTCGAAGCGCTCCTGCGACCGCGCCTGACGAGGCCCACACGCAGCGGCCGTGCGGTCGCGGCTTCCGCCCGGGGCGCGCGGAGTCCCCGACGTCGCAAGCGGTAAGGGG
>DATIDO010000307.1:0-3612 GCA_035456245.1 Polyangiaceae bacterium | reverse complement strand
GAAACGATGAAGGGCTTCATCGTCGAGCCGGGTTCGAAGGTGTCGGTCAGCGCGCGGTTGCGCAGCTGGCCGCCGGAGAGGTTCTGCCGGTCGTTGGGCGAGTAGCTCGGGAAGTTGGCCAGCGCCAGCACCTCGCCCGTCTGCACGTCGAGCACCACCACGCTGCCGGCCTTGGCCTTGTGCTCGGCCACGGCGTCGCGGATGCGCTGGTAGGCGTAGAACTGCACCTTGGAGTCGACCGAGAGCTGGATGTCGCGGCCGTCGACGGGCTGCACGCTCTCGCCGATGTCTTCGACCACGCGGCCCAGGCGGTCCTTCACCACGCGGCGCGTGCCGTTGCGGCCCTGCAGGTCTTTCTGGAAGGCGAGCTCGATGCCTTCCTGGCCCTTCTCTTCGATGTTGGTGAAGCCCACCACGTGCGCCGCAGCCTCGCCCTCGGGGTACTTGCGCTTGAACTCGCGCACCTGGTACAGGCCCTTGATGCCCAAGCTCAGCGCCTCCTTGGCGACCGGCTCGTCGACCTGGCGGCGCAGCCAGGCGAAGTTGGGGCTGTCGTCGAGCTTGCCGGCGATGTCGGCCGTGCTCATGCCGAGCAGGCGCGCGAGCTGCTGGCGCTGCTTCTTGTCGGCCTCGAACTCTTTCGGGATGACCCAGAGCGATGGCGCCGGCACGCTGGCCGCGAGGATGAGCCCGTTGCGGTCGGTGATTCGGCCGCGGCTGGCCGAGAGATCGAGCGTGCGCGCGTAGCGGATCTCGCCCTGCTTCAGGAAGAAGTCGTTGCCGACAATCTGCACGTAGACGGCGCGACCGGCCAGCACGCAGAAGCCCAGGCCCACCAGACCGACCAGGAACTTGGAGCGCCACGGCGGTGTCTTCGAGGCCAGCAGTGGGCTGGTCGAGTACATCACCGAGCGCACGTTGACGGCACCAGCCTTGGGAGCCTTTCCCTGGATCTTCATTGCGCAGCCCCCGGAGCCGAGGCGGCATAGGTCACGTACTGCGTGACGGCCGGCGTGGCGGTGCGCATGGCCAGGCGGTCGCGTGCGACGCGCTCCACGCGCAGCGGCGTGGCCTGCGACTGCTTGTCGGCCTTCAGGCGCTCGTGCTCGATGTCGAGTTGGCGCGCCTCGCTCTGCGCGCGGTCCAGCTCGGCGAACAGGCGGCGCGACTCGTACGACACCCGTACAAGATAGACGCTGCTGATCACCAGCGCCACCAGGAGGAGGACGTTGAGGCGGGTCATGACAACACCCCGGTCGCCGAGTACAGCGACCGACCCTCCGAGAGGGTCGAGCCCGGCTTCGGGCGGCCGGGCGCTCGGGCTCGGGCGATGCCGTCACCGACTGCGGCCTTTCGATTCGCAAGCGGCGTATTCATGCCACCTCCGTGCGCTCGGCCACGCGCATCACCGCCGAGCGCGAACGCGGGTTCGCGTCGATCTCGGCGTCGGAAGGCTTCACCCGCCCGAGCGACTTCAAGCGCATGGCCTTCGGCGCCGCGAACGGCGCACGGCGGTCGTAGACCTCCTTGCTCTCCTTCGCGATGAAGGTCTTCACGATGCGGTCTTCGAGCGAGTGGAAGCTGATGACCACCAGGCGGCCGCCGGGCAGCAGCAGATCGAGTGCTGCGCTCAGCCCTTGTTCGAGCTCCTCAAGCTCGGCATTGACGAAAATCCGTAGAGCTTGAAATGTGCGCGTTGCAGGGTTCTGGCCCGCTTCGCGGGTCCGGACCGCGCCAGCCACGACTTCGGAAAGCTCAGCTGTTGTTCGAACAGGATTCCCGCTTTCGCGCCGAGCAACAAGCGCCTTTGCAACCGATAGAGCAAACCGTTCTTCCCCATAGTTCTTTATCACCTCCGCGATAAGGCGCTCGTCGGCGCGGGCCAGGAAATCCGCGGCGCTCTCGCCCCGGGTCGTGTCCATGCGCATGTCCAGCGGCCCGTCGAAGCGGAAGCTGAAGCCACGTTCGGGGTCGTCGATCTGCGGAGAAGACACGCCCAGATCGAGCAGCAGCCCGTGCACCTTGTTCACGCCCAGCGCGGCCAGGGTCGGCACCATGTTCGCGAAGCTTGTGTGATGGATGGAAAAACGCGGGTCATCGACCCGCGTTGCACCTGATGTCGCAGCCGCAACGGCTTGTAGATCCCGGTCGATGGCCACCAGCCTTCCAGCCGGCGACAGCCGAGAGAGCAGCAGGCGCGAATGCCCGCCGCGGCCGAAGGTGCCGTCGAGGTAGACACCGTCGGGGTTGGTGACGAGCGCATCGACGGCTTCATTGAGAAGCACCGTCGTGTGTGACAGCCCCTCGTCCGACGGGTACGTCGGTCGATCCCCCGAGGGGATGTCGCCCGGCTTGGGACGGCCCGGCGCTCGGGCTCCTGGTCGCTTCGAGGACGTCATGCCTGTCTCGCTCAGAAGCTGAAGCTCTTCAGCGCTTCGGGCATCGGCGACTGCATCACCTTCGCCTCGTGCTCGGCATAGCGCGCCGCATCCCACAGCTCGAAGTGGCTGCCCATGCCGAGCAGCATCACGTCGCGCGTGAGGCCCGCAGCAGCGCGGAGCTCAGGGGCGATCAGCACGCGCGAGGACGCATCGATCTCCACGTCCATCGCGTTGCCGAGAAAGATGCGCTTCCAGCCGGCAGCCTCCATCGGGAGTGCGGCCACGCGTTCGCGGAAGTTCTCCCACGCCGGGCGCGGGAAGATCATCAAGGAGCCTTCAGGATGCTTGGTGATCGTGAGCTGGCTGCAGCCCATCGCGGACAGGACTTCGCGGTGACGCGACGGCATGGCAATACGCCCCTTGCCGTCCAGCGTCAGCCCCGCAGGCCCCTGAAACACGATATTTGCCACAAAAACCCACTGAAGTGCACTTAATTGCACTGTAGCTCATGGCGTGAGGCCGGGTCAACGAAATACGCAAAGAAAAATCAATGGAATCAAGTACTTAGGTGCACTTCCTCAAAAGTCAAATGGAGTAAAAATTGCTTCAAAAATAAGGACTTGCGCGATGGAGTGAAAGCGTTCTCTTAGCTTGAGAGCGCCCACCTGGGGTAAATCAGGAGTTTTCCGAGGACCCAGAACGCATTCAAGCCATGGGCTCTGCCCGTGGGACATGTCTGACGCGCCAAAGAGCGATTCCACGATTCCCCCGACCCCCTTGCACGCGCCCAATCGTGGTGTGTCGATCTTGTGCGAAGGAGCCTCACATGACACTGCTCAATCCATTCGGCGAGCGTTCCCTCACGGTCGTGGCGGCGAGTTTTCCTGATCGCAGACAGGCCGAGAACGCAGCGTCCGCGCTGCTCCAGGAGACCCCGGCATTGCAGGGCGAAGTGGCCGTCATCCGCCCCGGAGACCCGCTGGTCGATCGCAAGCTCGAGCCCGAGAACCAGGGCATATGGCACACGCTGATCCGCAGCCACCTCCTGTTCGGCATCGCGGGCGGGCTCGTGGGGATCGTGGCCGCCCTGGTGGTGATCGCCGCCTGGCCGGCGGCCGCCCTCTCACCGTTCTACACGACGCTGTTCGTGGGCGTGTTCGGCGCGTTCCTGGGGATGATCTTCGCGGGGCTGCTCACGCTGCGCCCGGACCACGGCTACGTGGTGGACAAG
>DATIDO010000306.1:0-5342 GCA_035456245.1 Polyangiaceae bacterium | reverse complement strand
CGCCCCAACCGAACCGGCGAGCACAAGCTCGTCCGCCGACCGAAGCACTTCTTCCGCGACGACGGCTCGATGCCAGACCACGTCACGTTGCGCTTCGCGCGCCCGAAATCCTTCGAAGACCTCTCGGCCAAAGAGTGGACCGGACTCCTCGCCAAGAAGATTCGCGCCGTCGAGATGCGCGCCGCTGCAGCGTGTGGACGACTCAACCTTCATCCCATCGGCGCTTGCCGTGTGCTTGCCCAACGCCCGACGAGTCGACCGAGGTCGCGAGAACCACGCCGCCAGACGAACCCACGCGTGGCTGCCAAGAGCATTTGGAAGCGAGTCGAGCTCCTTCAGCGAGATCGTTCGTTCCTTCGCGCCTACCGCGCTGCACGCGCCATGCTCGCCCAAGGCTACGACTACGTTCCGTTCCCGGACGGCAGCTACTGGATGCGACGATTCATGGCCGCCGTCTGCAACGTCGATTGGGGACCGCACCCCGAACTTGCTGCATGAACACGAGCGCGGAGCGCGCATGACGCTGAGCACCGACTGAGCCAAGCCAGCCACAAAGCAACCTCGCGCTCCGTCGGAGCGCACGGGCGGAATTGCGCCCAGATCGAACAACAGTCGCTCCAGTCGCTCGTCGACACTCTTTCGATCGGCCCCCAGCGAGGCATTCGAGCGACCAACGTCACCCACGGGGCACCACCCAGCCGATCACGCCCCGCTTTCGTCACCCGCAACCTAGGAGCGGTAGAGTGGGAGCGGCGGTGGTCCCCCGCTTTCGTCTCCCTCAACCTGGGAGCGGGAACGGATGGACAAACGAAAAAAGCCGGCGACCGAATGGCCGCCGGCTCTTGCCGGGTGCTAACGCTTCACCGAACGAGATCAGCCGATCTTGCTCTGGAGCAAGAAGGCGATCACGAAGGCGAAGAGGACGAGCGACTCGATCAGAGCCAGACCGAGAATCATCGGCGTCTGGATGCGCGAGGCGGCGCCGGGGTTACGGCTGATGCCCTCGAGAGCGGCCGAGGCAGCCTTGCCCTGGCCGAAGGTGCCGCCGAGAACGGCGAGACCGATGGCGAGGCCAGCGCTGATGGCCAGAGACGACTGCACGTCGAAGCTGTTCGAACCAACCTCCTGGGCGAAAGCCGAGGTGGAAGCGAAAGTGGTGAGTGCTGCGGCCGTGAGCGCCTGCTTCTTCTTGAACATCTTGCTGGATCTCCTTTGACTCTGTTCGGGGCGAGGCGTTAGCGCCTCCTGGACTTTGAATCCATCGGATTTTGAATCGGAACCGATGGCTTTTTTGGTTTCCAGGGCGTGGCCCTGGAATTGGGCGGCTAGTCCAGCCTGGCTGGACTAGCTGCAGAACTCAGTGGGCTTCGTGCTCGGTTGCGAGGCCGATGTAGATGCACGTCAGCAGGGTGAAGACCAAGGTCTGCACCAACACGACCAAGCAACCCAGGATCATGATGGGCAGCGGGACCAACACCGCGACCAAGCCGAGGAAGATCGACAGGATCAGGTGGTCGACCGCCATGTTCAGCATGAGGCGAATGGCCAAGGTGATGGGGCGAACGCACAGCGAGATGATTTCCACGGGGAAAATCAGCCACGCCAGATACCAGGCCGGACCCATCAGGTGCTTGATGTAGCCGAACCCCTGCTCCTTCAGGCCGTAGAGGTTGAAGAGCACGAACACGACCAGGCCACAGCCAGCCGTCACGCTCAAGTTGCTGGTAGCGACCGGCGCGCCCGGGATGAGCGCCATGGCGTTCGAGAAGAAGATGAAGATGGCCGCCGTGCCGATGATCGGGAAGTACTTCTTGGCGCGCTCGGCATCCATCACGCTCTTGGCGAGCTCGTAGAAGTACTCGAGGAAGGCTTCGGCGAAGGTTCGCAGCGTCAGCGACTCTTCGGGGATGACGGCCTGCTCACCGTGGATCGAGCGACGCACGCCCAGGCCGAACAGGACGGCCAGCAGCATCACGAACAACGAGGCGAACAGCGGCTCCCACGACTGCCAGCTCGGAGGCGTGTGGGCAACGAACGATGCGCCGAGGTGCTGAGCGTTGTGCTCCAGCGTGTCCTTCATGTAGCCGAGGAAGAAGGTCAGCCAGGTAGAATGTTCAGGCATGATCGCGGTCTTTCAGAAGGGGGGCCGGCGGGACGAAGAGCGTTCCGGCCAAAGTGATGCCGAGCGGCAGCGCGCCGAAGCCGATGGCTAGCGCGAGCGGAGACAGCGCGCCGAAGCGCAGCAGGGCATAGGTGCCTGCCAGCAGGGCGACGAACTTGAGAAAGGCAAGCGCGGCCCAGCGGACCTGACCGCCGGCCAGGAGCTTCTTCACCGAGCGAGCCAGAATCCACAGGTTCGCGAGCGCGACGAGGGCGCCAACCAGCACCGCAACGCCGTTGAGCACGCCGTAGAAGACCCCCGCTGCGACAGCGAACAGCACGCCAACGACTGCCACCGCGCCATAGGCACGGTCGAGCAGCTGATCATCGGCGGTGTTGCTTGTCATCGAGGTATTTCTGCTGTGCCTCTCGCGCTTCCTGCTCCTCGCGGTCGGCCTCGCGATTGGCGCGCTGGAGGGCTCGGTAAAGAACGCGACCCGCAGCAATCAATCCGAACACGAACCAGAGAGCCGTGAGCCAACCGCCACCGTGGAACTTCTCGTCGAGCCATTGCCCGATGAAGAGGCCCACAATCACGCTCAGCGCGATTTCGAGACCGACTGTCGAGTAGGTTCCGGCGGATTTCCAGTGATGTTGCACTCGTACCAGCGGGACCGCGCGGCCGATACCACGGGGATCCCGGTCGGGTCAAACGAGCATGAACAGAAGCAGCCGCTTCCACGGCCCCCAGCCTGGTCCCTGCGAACCCCCCCGGCTCCAGACCCCTCTCAGGTTATTTTGGTGGATGCTGGAGGCGCCCGAATTCCGTCCAGCCTGCCCCTCCCAGGTTAATTCGTTGGCCCCGGACCGGCGGGCTCGGTCAGGGCCAAGTCGTACGGGCCCCTCCCAGGTTAATTTTCGTTGGCCCGGACCGGCGGCTCGGCCAGGGCCAAGTCGGACAGACCGCTCCCAGGTTGCGGACAAGCCGAAGTCGGACAGACCGCTCCCAGGTTGCGGACAAGCCGAGGTTGTGGACAAGCCCGGCCGGCCCGGGCCGACCGACCCCTCCCAGGTTGAGTCAGGGCCCAGGCGTCAGCGGGCCGAGAGAAAGGCCGAGAGTGCGGGGGCGAGCGAGCGGGCTGCGCGCGCTCGGTGACTGATTTCGTTCTTCTCGTCCAAGGAGAGCTCGGCAGTCGTGCGGCCCGGCCGCTCGGTTGCCTCGAACACCACATCGTAACCGAAACCCTGGGTGCCCCGGGGCGCCTCGACCACCCGACCCTCGAGCACACCTTGGGCCTCCGCGACACGCCGAGCCCCATCGGCACCTGGGGTGGCCAGCGCCAACACCGCAACGAAGCGAGCTCCGCGCCGATCCGCGGGCACCCCTGTGAGCTCTCGGAGCAGGAGCTCGTTGTTGGCAGCGTCGCTCGCCCCCAAGCCGGCGTAGCGCGCCGAGTAGACGCCAGGTCGACCGCCCAGAGCATCGACCACCAGGCCGCTGTCGTCCGCCAGGGCTGGTAGCCCCGTCACGTCGGCGACGGCCAAGGCTTTGAGCCACGCGTTCTCGGCAAAGGTGGCACCCGTCTCGTCGACCTCGAACCCCGGCGGCACGAGGCTCTTCATCGTCACCAGCTGCAACCTGGGCTCGGCCAAAAGGCGCTCCAACTCACGCAGCTTGCCCTCGTTGCCCGATGCCAAAACCACCGTCCGCACATCCGTCATGATTCGCTCTCCAACCCGCTTCGCCCCAGGGCGCTCGGCACCGGTAGGTGCAGCAAGAACGACGAGCCCCCGCCCGGACGAGGCCGGTACTCGAGCGCTCCGCCGTGCGCCACCACGATCTCACGGCTCAACCCCAGTCCCAGCCCGGTGCCATGCTCCTTGGTCGTGAAGAAAGGATCGAACAGCCGTTCGATCACCGATTCCGGCACCCCTGGTCCGTCGTCCTCCACCTCGATGCTCACCGTGTCGTCGCGGCGTGTCACCTTCACCACCACTCGACCGCCGTCCGACAGCGCCTCGCGCGCGTTGCGCAACAGATTGAACAGCGCCTGGCGCAGCTGGTTGGGGTCGACCTCCAACCAGGGCAGCCCGGGCTCCAGCTCCAGACTGAGCCCCACGCCCGTGCGCTCCACCTCACGCCGCATGAATTCGACCGAGCCGCGCACCAGCTCGCCCACGTCGCAGGCCTCGAACTCGGGCGCTTTGCGTCCGGCCATCGACAGGTATTGGTCCGAAAGTGCCGAGAGGCGCTGCACTTCGCGGCCTATGGCGCGCAACAAAGTGAGCGCCTCGGTTTGCGACGGAGCCAACTCGTCGCCGAGCAGATCGAGGTTGAGTGCCATCGACGAAAGCGGATTGCGAACCTCGTGCGTGACGTGGGCGGCCATCTTGCCAATGGCGGCCAGACGCTCGGCAGCCAGTAGGCGTTCTCGCGCCTCGCCGATGGCCTGCACCATGCTCTCGAATGTCGCCGACAGCTCGCCCAACTCGTCCCTCGAACTGATCACCTCGCCGGGGCGCAAATCGCCGGAGGCAACGGCGCGCGCGCGTTGGGTCACCAGCGCCACGGGCGCCACCACCCGTCGAGAGTAGAGCGCCATCAGCAGACCGATCAGCAGCGTCGACAGGCCGAACGAGACGAGGAGGCCCTGTGCCGTGCGCTCGCGAACGCGCGCCGCGTCGACGATACCGTCGACGTAGGCAGTGATCCGCTGCTCCAGGTGAAAGAACCCACGCTGGACGCGGAGTCCACGGCGAACGAGCTCGTCACGCAAGAGCAGGGCGCGCGCGCCGTCGTCCCGAGCCAAAGCGTCGAACAGCTGACTCACCGTGGTCTGGTCTTCGGCGCCCAAGTGGGTGACTCGCTCCAGCTCGGCCATGATCTCGCGCCGCGCCGGTGCGTTCGGCTCGTCGGCAAAGACGCGAGCCAATGCGCTGCGCACCTCGGCGAGCTTCTTCGGTCGACCAATCGCCAGAGCTGTCTCGAACCAGACGCGAATGTCGGAGGGGTTGCCGGCGGTGGTGACGTGGTTCAGCTGGGTGTTCCAGGTGTCCTGGTTGGCGACCAGTTCCCGAACGGACAAGGCCAGTGGGAGGTATCCGCTGCGCAAAAGCTCAGCCTCGCGGACAGCCGTGCGGAAGGTCCACACGCTCCACGCCGACGCGCTGCCGAACAGTACGAGCACCACCGCGTACGAAAGCAGAATGCGCGAAGCGACCGAGCGGACTCGCTTCATCGC
>DATIDO010000305.1:0-7756 GCA_035456245.1 Polyangiaceae bacterium | reverse complement strand
GTGTTCGGGACGACCCAGCCGTACCAGGCGGCGGGTTGCTTGGCCGAGGGATCTTCCGCGAGGCTGAAGCGAGCCGTGTGCTGTGCCACCAGCTCCGCCTTGGGTGAGCTCGCAGCTTCGCCCTCGCGGACGTGGCCCAGCTGCTGCTCCACGAGCGTGCGCAGCCGCTCCACGTCGAAGCCGCCGCTCACCGCCACGACGGCCTGCTTGGCGACGTAGCTCGAGTGATGCAGCTCCTTCAGCTCGGCCACGCTCCGGGCCTCGAGTTCGCTGCTGTCTGGCAGCTCGGGACGCGCGTAGGCATCCAACCCGAGGAAGGCCATGCGGCGCAGGCGCTCGGGGGCCACGCTGGTGCGGATGTCCGAGAGGCTGGCGTCCTGAGCGAGCGCGAGACCATTTCGCGTCTGGTCCAGCTCACGTTGGGTCAGCGCGCCCGTGGTGAAGCGTCCCTGGGTGACCCAGAGCGCGAGCGGGAGTTCGTTCTTGGGAAAGTGAGTGCAGAAGACGGTGGCGTCGTAGTCGACGCGAACGTCGCTCCGTCCGCCTCGCGCGCTGACCAAGGCTGGGTAATCCTGCTGGTTCGAGCGGTAGCCGCCTTCCTTCAGGATCTCCGCCAACAGGCGAGTCACGCCCGCTCGCGCGTTCGGCTCGCGCTCGAGTCCTGCCTCGAAAGCAGTGCAGACGCTGACCTCGGTGGCGCCTTCGACCGGCTGCATCACCACCCGGAGACCGTTGGGCAGCGTCATCTCCGAGACGCGGTCGAGCGCGACGGGGGTCGTCAGCCATTCGCTGCCTGCGGTCGACGGAGCGGAGGGCCCCTCGGCACGCGGCTCACTCTCGCCGGATGACTCGGAGGCCTGCGCGGCGGCGGATTCGACGGCGGCAGGAGCTGCTGCGGAGGCGGCAGCTCCCGGCTCGGACGTCGCCTCGGCAGGGGACTGGGCCCCGGCAATGCCCGGCAAGGCGATCGCGCCACTCAGGGCGAGGAGCAAAACAGGGCGAGAAGTCCGAGCGACCACGAGATTCGGGCCTAGCAGGCGTAATCCGAGCCGGCCAAGTTCGGACGCACCCCGGCACCCAGAAATCCACCCTGAAAGGAAAACGCCCCTCGAGGGATGATTTCGCGCCAGGATTCCGTAGAACCCCGGTCCCCCGTGCTTGGAAACCCCTCTCCTCGGCGTGCGCCCCTCGGTGTAGCTGCACTGCTCGCCCTGGCTCTCGGCTTCGTCGTGCTGCAGCCCGCCTGGGCCCAGACCAAGGCGCGTACCCACACGGTCTATGCCGGCCAGCGGCTCGCTTCGATCGCCAAGCGCTACAACGTAACGGTCGAGGAGCTCTGCCAAGCCAACGGCATCCGCGAGACGACGCCCATCCGTCCGGGTCAGAAGCTGGTCATTCCGGACAAGGGCGGTGACAAGCCTTCCGACAAGGGCACGGACAAGGGCGGTGACAAGCCTTCCGACAAGGGCGGCGCCAAGGCAGCCCCTACCTCTGCGACGCCAACGGCGGCCACGAGGCCCGCCAAGCCCCAGCGTCCCGGCGAGCCCGAAGTTCACTTGGTCGCCAAGGGCCACACGCTCAGCGCCATCGCATCACGCTACCGCGTCACCGTGATCGCGCTGTGCAACGCCAGCGGTCTGAACGAGAAGACGCCGCTCCGCGTGGGCCAGAGCGTGATCGTTCCGGCCCCCAGTGATCCCGGCGGCGAGTACGCCCGCAAGCTGCGTTTGTCGGGTGCGTTCGATCAGGTGCCCAAGGTCGGCAGCAGCGTCACCTACCGAAAGTACGAGAAGAAGCCCTGGCGACGCGGCTACGTGACGCTCAATGCCCACGGCAAGACGTGGAAGGGCTACGTGGTCGGCTCGAACGGCGAGGTGCTTCCGCAGGCCAGCGCCAAGATCAATTGGGCCATGAGCTCGCGCTCCGATGGCCCCCAGATCGATCCTCGCCTGATCCGCTTGATCGCCCAGGTCAGTGACCAGTTCGGCGGGCGACCGCTGCGCATCGTCAGCGGTTTCCGCACCAAGAGCTTCGTCGCCGCCTCCAAGCACAAGGAAGGCCGCGCGCTCGACTTCAGCATTCCCGGCGTGCCCAACGAGGCGCTGCGCGACTACCTGCGTTCTCTGCGCAACGTGGGCGTTGGCTACTATCCGAACTCGAGCTTCGTCCACCTGGACGTGCGCGGCTACAACGCCTTCTGGATCGACTACGCCGGGCCTGGTGAGGCTCCGCGCAAACACCCCAAGCGTCCGGGTGATCCCGTCAAGCCGCGGCCCCGCGTCCCCGACGACGCAGGCCACGATCACGACGAGCCGGGTGACGAGGACGAGCCGCCGGACGACACCGCCGTGGATCCCATGGGCGGCGAGGAGCCGGGGAACGAGCCTCTGGCGACGCCCGAGCCACCCGCAGCGCTCACGGAGTGAGCAGCGCTCACGGAGTGAGCCGCACTCACTGCGTGAGCCGTCCGAGCGGAGTGGCACGGCGAGCGGACTGAGCCGTCAGAACAGCCCAAGCGCGCGCGGTGGCAAGCCGGTCGCCTCGTCGATTTCGATGGCGACGGGGCTCGGCGAGTCCACCCCGTCCAATTCCAGCCGGTGGACGACGTGGCGCCCAGCGTCCGCGAAGAAGCAAACGCCACATCCCGGGCGACAGGCCATCGCTCCCAGGGTGAATGGATCGGGATCGGACTCGAGCACCGTGCGGATCTCCCCGCTCGCCACGTCGAGCCATTGAATGGTGTCGGCCCGCCCCGCGTCGGCTCCCTCCACCGCCCCGTAGGTCGAGAAGAAGAGCGCGCCATCGCTCGCGTAGGCTAGCCCGGGTCCCAGCGGCCCGAGCGCCCAGTCGGCGGCAGGGTGGCGCTGGCTCTCTTCGAGAGTCAGCCCTGCCCCCCCTCGCTGGATGACGAAGCGAATCAGGCCGCCGTCGGGCGGAGCCGGCTCGTCGGCACCATCGATCAAACCACTACAGGAGACCGCGAGTTCGTCCCCACTCGGGGAGAGCGCGAGCCCGAGGCAGTTCTTCCAGCCGTCGATGCGCACGTCCCCCACCGCCTCCAACGTCTCGGCATCGAACAGCCCGAGGCGCCCCTCGGCCGCATCCTCGAAGTCGCCCGAGTGTCCCGAGAATGCGACGATCACGGTGTCATCGACGCGGAGCAGCGTCGATGGGCGAGCCAAGTAGCCGGGGCTGCGGAACGCCGAGAGGTCGACGCTGGACAGCACGCGCAGGCCGACGGGATCCACCACCAAGAGGTCGTCACCTCGGTCGAGCTCGGAGGCCTCGGGATCCGGGTTGGCCGCGAAACGACTGACCAGTGCGCGGTCTTCGTCGAGGCGTAGGTAGTCCTGGGGGTTCGAAGCGAACTCGGTCCCCACATCGAGCTGACCACGCACCTCGGCCGTCTCCCACTCGAGATAGTCCAGGATGGCGCCGGGGTAGCGATCGAGCAGGACCATCTCGTCGTCGAGCGGCCCCGACGGAAGCACCACGTCGCCGCTCAGCGGGCCGTTCAAGGTGGTCTGCGTCGAACCCGACGAAACGAACGTGCCGCTCCGGGTAGTCCCTTCCAGATCGAGCACCGCCACGCTGGTCGACTGGTAGTCGCTCAGCACCACCACCACACCGCGGCCGCAGCTCTCACCGCTCGGGCCGAAAATCTCCTCGAGCTCGACTCCGCCCGTGTTGGCTGGGGGCGTCGGTTCACAAGCCGACAGGGCCCCGACGACGCAGAGCCATCCCAGGCGTTGCGAACGGCGCGAACTCACTCGCTACACTCCGCATTGACGACGGATACCGCGTCGAGATCGAACGCCACGTCGTCGCCCGCGATGTCGACGATGCGCACCCAGCGGGCCCGCGTCAGCCCCAGCTCGGCCAGGTCGAAGGCGTCGCCCCCGGCAGCCTCTGCATCGAAGGGGCTCACGTCGTTCTCTTCCACGTTGGCCAGGACCGGGTGCCAGCCAGCGCAGCCGGTGTAGGGAAAGGCTTCGGGCTGGCAGGGGAACTCGTGCCAAGTCTCGCCGTCCTCGCTCACCGACACCCGGGCCAGCTCGGCAAGTGGGCTCTCGGCATCCCCGTCCACCAGGAACGGGTTCTCGAACACGATGAAGTCGGGGCCGAGACCGTCGACGATCTCGGTGCCGGAGAACCCGACCTCCACCAGCCCACCATCACCGAGCGAGACCACATCCAGCGAGCCCTGGGAGCTGCCACCACCCCGTGGTCCCCCGAAAATCGGGCTCGGGAAGTCTTCCTGCCCGAAGTTTTGACCATCGCCGAAGTCGGAGCGGAGGACCTCCGAAGCGAATCTTTGCTCGTCGATGCAGACCGACTGCTCGTTCGAGGCGCAGGCCACTGATAGTAACATGCTCAGAACTACCAGGCCCGGTCCCAGGCGTGAGCAGCGACCACCATCCCTGAAATCCGGCCCAACGGATTGGCACACGCCACGGCGCGCGGTCGCGTTCGAAGAAAGGAAGCTTTCTTTTTTCATACTCGGTCGGCCGCGCGCGGGAGCGTGAGCGCTTGTTTAGCGAACGGTGGGGCCGAGGGAAACGAGCGTCTAGCTTGGCCCACATTCCCCTCCAAAACGCCCTGCTGGTTTCCGAAAACTCTAGCGAAAAGACTCACTCCTGCGACTGTAAGGCGGAGGTCTCATGGTTCTTTCCTTTTCTCATCGCGTCGCGCTCAGCGCTCTCGTCATTGGTTCGTCCATCGCCCTGGCCGCTGGTTGCGGCACGGATCCACAGGTGGACTCGGGTTCGGATTCCGGCTCGGATTCGGATTCGGACAGCGGGGGTGACAGCGACAGCGACAGCGACAGCGATGTCGCTGACTCCGATGGCTTCGGCGATGATGGTGTCGATGCCGGTGGTGGCGGTCCCGTGGGCAACGGCAACCCCGAAATCTGTGACGGCATCGACAACAACGCCGATGGCCTGATCGACAACATCGACGCGGGTGGCGACGGCATCTGTGACTGTCTCAACATCGGCACGATCGGCAACATCGGTCCCTGGGGCGAGGGCAACATCTTCGCAACCTGGCTGAACGAGCGCAGCCCCATCCCCGCGCGTGAGATCGCCAATGGCGAGCTGACCGCCGATGCCATCAAGGGCCTCGACGTGATCGTCGTGCTCCGAGCCGACACGGCCGAGCTGAACGGCGAGGACGCGCACCACGCGTTCAGCACCGACGAGGTCGGCGTCCTGAACGGTTGGGTCCGCGCGGGCGGCGGACTGATGACCACCATCGGCTACCAGGGCAACGAGACGGCCGAGATGGTGAACGTGAACAAGCTGCTGGCTGCCTTCGATCTCGGCTACGCCAGCCCCTCGGTGGAGCCGGGTGATTTCGCCGACGATTGGGATCAGACCCACCCGATCGGTGACGGCGTGGAGTTGATCAACATCGACAACGGCGCCCAGCCCGACACCACCAACGGCGTCGTGGTCGCGCGCAGTGGCTCGAACCCGGCCATGGTGGTCGACACGCCCGACGACGGCCGCGTGATTGTCTGGGGTGACGAGTGGATCACCTACAACAGCGAGTGGACCGACGAGAATCAGCAGGTCGAGCGCCTGTGGCTCAACATGATCAAGTGGATGAGCCCGCCCCAGCGCTGCCAGGTGCCCATCCCCCCCGGCGTCAACTGACTCCTTTCACTTCGCGCGAAATCCTCGAAAACGGCGCCCCAGCGGGCGCCGTTTTCGCATGGGGAAGCGGTACGACAGTCGGCGCGGGTCCCGCGATCGACGACTTCGATGATAGGTTGAGAGCATGCTGCGCCGTTCCCTGCCCTGGCTCCTCTCGCTCCTGGCTCTGGCTGCAGCCTGTGGCTCGAACGCCGACGCCGGTGACGACCCCTCGGACGTCGACGGGAACGGCGGGGCCGATACTGGAGGCGGCGCGGACGCGGGCGGAGGCTCGGGGGGCACCGTCTCTCGGGTGCCGATGCGCACCGTCACGCTGAGCGGCAGCGACGAGATTTTCCGCAACCCCGAGCGCGGCTTCTACCGGGCCACCTCGATCCTCGAAGAGGAGACGCTCGACTGGATCGAAGACGAGTACTCGCTCTACTTCAGCTACGTTCGCCTGGACGACTACCGGGACCAGACCCTCCCGGCCGACTTTCTGCAGAGCATCCAGGCTGGCATCGACAAGGTGCGCGCCGAAGACGCCAAGCTGATCCTGCGCTTCGCCTACAACTTCGGCCCCTACCCCGACTCGGAGCCGGACGCGTCGCTCAGTCGCGTGCAGGAGCACATCGAACAACTGACCCCCTTGCTCGAGGCCAACGTCGACGTGATCGCCGTGGTGCAGGCCGGGTTCATCGGTGCTTGGGGCGAATGGCACACCTCGACGAACGGCCTGACCAGTGCCGCGAACAAGCGCGCCGTCTGGGAGGCGTTGATTGACGCCGTGCCCAGCTCGCGAGCGGTGCAGCTCCGCTACCCCGGGGACCTACTGGACCTGCTCGGCGACACGCCCCTCACGGCAGACGACGCCTGGGACGGCTCCCCCGCGGCCCGCACGGGCCACCACAACGACTGCTTTCTGGCCAACGACACGGACGAAGGCACCTACCCGAGCCCGAGCGCAGCGATCGAACAGAAGGCGTACCTGAGCGCCCAACTCCAGTACGTGCCCATGGGCGGCGAGACGTGCGCCGTGGAGCCGCCGCGCAGCGAATGCGCCGTGGCGCTGGAGGAGATGGAGCTGCTGCGCTTCAGCTACGTGAACGTCGACTACCACGAGGACGTCGTCGCCAGCTGGACGGCGGGCGGATGCCGCCCCGAGATGGACCGACGACTCGGCTATCGGTTGGCGGTGGAGGAGCTGGAAATCCCCGAGGCGCTTGCGCCCGGCGCGACCTACTCGGTCACCGTACGCCTGCGCAACGACGGTTTCGCCGCTCCCATCAACGCGCGCCCCGTGCACTTCACCGTGCCGGGTGAGGGCGCCGACGCCCATCGGATCGTCGGCACCGCCGAGGTCGACGTACGCTCGTTCTTGCCGGGTCAGCAGACCACGTTCAGCGGCACGATCACCCTGCCCGAAGGACTCGCCGACGGCAGCTATCCGCTGCACCTCTGGCTGCCGGACGATGACGAGACGTTGGCGACCCGCCCCGCCTACTCGATCCGGCTGGCCAACCAAGACGCCTGGGACGCTGCCAGCGGCTCCAACTCGCTGACCGAGCTCGACGTGCGGGCGGACGCCGCCCGCTGAGGATCGGCTCGCCAACGAGCGCTGCCGTTCGACGAAGCCCCCCGAGCTCGAACGGCTCAGCGACGAGCCGTGCCGTTCACGTTGAAGTCGCGCGCCAAGTAGAGCTCGCTCCAGGCCAGCGAGGCCGATTCGAGCGGCGACGGCGCCTTGGCGAAGCGCGGCTTCTCGGGTGTGAGGCAGACGAGTGCCAGGAAGGGATCCACGCGGCGAGCTCGCGCCACCTGCTTGGACTTGGGCATCAGGCCGAGTGGCTCCAGGCAGGTGTCTTCGAGCGCGGCAGCGAAATGCTCGGCTGCCGCGACGCTGGACTGGTCGCGGCCCAGGTGCCGCTCGTCCATGGCCGAACGGCGGTTCGTCTGCACGATCAGCTCGAGGTGCAGGTGCGGCTGCACGTTGGGGCCCCGGGCGTTGCCCGTCTTGCCGACGGTGCCGAGCTGAGCGCCGGCGTTCACGTCGAGCCATTTGTCCTGTTCGAAGTCGAGCCGCTCGAGGTGCGCGTAGAAGAAGGAGACCCACGGCG
>DATIDO010000304.1:0-9748 GCA_035456245.1 Polyangiaceae bacterium | reverse complement strand
GTCGCAGGTGTTCTATTCACTCTTGCTCGTCCCGACCTGGCTGTGGCTGCTTGCCCGGGCGCGCAGCGTGATCATCGGTGCGGGTACCGTGGTCGTCGCCGTGCCGCTCTGTCAGGTCCAGGAGGGACACTGGACGTTCGTCGCCGTGGCCCTGACCTGGGTGGCGCTCGTTCTGGAGAGCCGCGCCGCGTCCGTGGCCGTTTCGGCCCCGTTCGAGGGGGAAGAGGCGGGGCAGGACGCCGAGGTTGGTGTGGCGGCCTGAGTCGAGCCATAGAGTGGCGCGAGATGAGCTCTCCGGCGCCTTCGTGGTTCGAGCACTATTGGGCGCGCGCGGCGCTGCAGGCCCGGGCGAGCGGTGCCGCCGAGGTGTCCTTCCGGGGGCCGCAGCAGAGCCAGGTGCTGGCGTTGACCAACGAGGGTCTGCTCCTGCCCGACGGCCAACAGTTGCCCTGGGCCGTCATCGAGCAGGTGGCCGACAACGACTCGGTCTGCTTCGAGGTCGTCGACGGTGAAGCCGTGCCGTTGCGCGTTTACTCCGAGGAGTTCCAGCGCACCTACCAGCTCTATCCGACCGAAGCGGGACCGCCGGCGCTGTTGCTCTCGGGCTTCGTCATGCACCGGATCCGGGATGTCGATCCGTTCGAGGGGGCAGCCCGCATGGCCCGGGCGCTCGGCAAGGTGCGGGGCCGTGTGCTCGATACGACGACGGGCCTGGGCTACGCCGCCATTGTGGCAGCTCGGACGGCTCAGCAAGTGGTGACCATCGAACTGGACGCCTCGGTTCGCCAACTGGCCGCGAAGAATCCTTGGTCACGGGAGCTGTTCGAGTCGTCGAACATCGAGCTGCGCGTGGGAGACAGCTCGCTGCTCATCCAGGAGATCCCGGACTCGAGCTTCGAGGCCGTGCTGCACGATCCACCGGCCATCAACGTCGCCGGGGAGCTGTATTCGGCTGCATTCTACGAGCAGGTGCGTCGGGTGCTGAGCCGCTCGGGGCGCTTTTTCCACTACATCGGCGATCCGGCGAGCGCCTCGGGCGGTCGAACGACGAAGGGCGTCGTCGAGCGCTTGCGCGCGGCTGGCTTCACGCGGGTCACGCCGCGCCCCGAGGCCTTCGGTGTGTTGGCCTCACCCTGAGGCCGTTCACGGATAGGTGGCGATGCTGCCGTCGTTCAGCACCAGGGCTGCCCAGCCCGGCTGTCGTGGGGGCACGAGCAACCGGTAGCCGTCGGCGTCGGCCAACTGGCTGCGATACACGGTCAGCGTGGCCAGCGCGTTGCCGGCTGAGTCGAAGACGGTGGCGGGCTCGGTGGTGCGTCCGCTGGGATCCAGCATTCGCGTGGAACCCCAGCGGGTACCGTGCGAGTCCACGCGCAGACTGTCCCAGGGCGTGGCGAGCGCCTGGGCGGCAGCGGGGGAAGCCTGGTCGCTCCGTTGGTAGGCGGCCGTCGTGCGATTCGTGGAGAGCACGACTTCGGCGATGCCATTCCACGTGTAGTCGCTCGTCCAAGCGGGCTCGTCGTAGCCCATGAAATCGTAGTGGTTCGCGGGGTTCTGCAGCTTGGCTGCCCCGACGTCGAGCCCCCACACGCCAATCATGCCGTCGGCGTAGGGGAAGTCCTCGTCCGGTGAGCCCGCGCCGCCGTTCGGAGCGTGGTCGCGACCGTGGTTGTGACCGAGCTCGTGGCTGAACGTCGCCGCCGATTCGTAGTCGCCGTAGGCAACGCCCATCGCGACCTGTTCGGACGGTGTGCTCGACACGTAAGCGATGCCGAGCGTGCAGCCATCGGGGCCGGCGGCGTTGCAGTAGTCGTTCGAGGTCGCGTGCGAGCGGACGAGGCCGTAGTAGTAGATGTTGTCGGCAGGCTTGTCGGCGGCGCGGCGAACCTCCAGGTCCTCGAGCAGCGTATCCATGTTGGGCGAGCCGGTCCCGCCCTCCATGACGGCGATGACCTTCGGCTCGATGGCGGTGGTCGGGAACTTCCGCTCGGCGTCCGCGATGTAGGTGGCGAGCGCGGAGTCGCTGGTGTCGGGCAGCAGACCGTTGAAGCGAATTGGCACGAAATGCACGCGGACAGGGCCGGTCGTGCGCGCGCCCAATGGAGCCTCGCCGAGAGTCGGCACGCGGGTCACACCGCGAGGCCCGCCGGGCTGCTCGGTGCACTCCACCAGCTCCACGTGGAAGTTCGTCTGCGCCGTGAGGGCGTCCGCGGGTAGCTCGAACACGAAGGTCGAGTCGAGGTTGGCCTGCTGGGAGTCCGCCTGGACGAGCCGCTTCTGGAAGTGCAGGACCGCTGTCCCCCCGGGCGGGGTGAGCCAGAGTCGAGCCGACAGCTGGCGGGCCTCGAAGCCGGCGTCGAGCTCCACGTGGACGCGTACGGTCGAGGCCTTGGCGGCGACCAGCATCGCGTTGCGATCGGCGTCGGCGATCAGCTTGCCGGCGTCGTACAGCGGCACCTCTACGGCCTGGTACCAGGACACCTTCGTGATCGAGGCGCCCATCGCTCGGCCACCACACTGGTCGGCCGCCACGTACACACAGGTTCCTGCCTCGCAACGCTCGGAACCCGCACAGGGTTGGTCACAATCGCCGCAGTGCTCCAGCGAGCTGGAGGGCTCGAAGCACTCCCCATCGCAGAGCGTCAGGCCGCCGGTGCAGGTGCAGGCGCCGTCCTGACACAGCTGGCTGGGACCGCAGGCGTTCCCGCAGGCTCCGCAGTGCTCCAAGTCGCTGGCCGTCTCGACGCAGGCCTCACCACATTGGCTTTTGCCTTCGACACAGTCGCAGTCGTCCTGGGCCTCGTTCGGTTGGCAGCCGCTCGGCCCTCCGCAGATGCCGTGGTGGCAGCTGACGCCGAGCGGGCAGGCCTGTGCGCAGGCGCCGCAGTTCAACGGATCTCGTTCGACGTCGACGCATTCCCCGGCGCAGGCGAGACGGCTCTCCGGACAGCTTCGTTGGCAGGCGCCGTCGACGCAGGACTCCCCTTCGCGGCAGGAGTTCCCGCACTCGCCGCAATGTTCGGGATCGCTCTCCAGGTGGGCGCAGCGATCGCCATTGGCCGTGGGGCAGACGACGCCGCTGCACTCGTCGCTGCACTCGCCGGCGTCGCAGTACTCGCCGGCGTCACAGGCGTGGTTGCAGGCTCCACACCGCTCCGGGTCGCCTACGGTGCCGATGCAGCGTCCCTGGCAGAGCGAACGACCGGCGCCGCAGTAGGCCTTGCAGTCTGCCTCGGCGCAGTAGTCCGCGGCCCCGCAGGTGAAGCCGCAGAGCCCACAATGATCGGCGTTGGTCTCGAGGGAGACGCAAAGACCGTCGCAGTTCGTTCCGCCGGGTTGGCAATCGATGCTCGGGCCGCACCCCAGAACGGCCAAGCAGGCGGCCAGGATGCCGAGCCAAGTGTTCTGGCGGCGCCCAGGCGAACCGGGGCCGAAGGGCGAGAAGCGGGACCGAGCCAAGCGTCTTTCAGCAGACAGCCCTTGTAGGCATTGAGCAAGCCTCGGCGTCTACAGGGCTCCCAGGGCCGATTCGAGCTCACCCAACGCATGGGAGTCGCCGCTCGACCGAGCCGCGCTGATGCCAGCCTCCAGCCAAGACCGTGCCTCGTCCGTTCGGCCGGCTCCGCTGAGCAAGCTCCCAGCCATCAGGTACTGGGGCACGTAGGCCGGATCGCTCGACCTCAGTCCCTCGAACACCCGCAACGCGTCGTCCGTGCGACCCTCCTTCTTGTACTCGAGGGCCAGCGCGTAGCGCGCGAAGGAATCGGCCTTTCCACCCTCGACCAGCTGCTCCAGGAAAGCGAGGCGCTTGTTCATGAGGGCCGTCTAGCACGAGGCAGCTCGCGATCGAACGGCAGAGCGCGATCGAACGGCAGCGCGCGATCGAACGGCTGAGCGGCCTCGCCCCTCAATCGAACTCGAGGAACTGAGCGACGATGCGCTTGGGGCCGTAGCCCGGGAAGCGAGCCACGATGGTCGGAGTCGAGCCGCCCTCGACGCGCTCGACCACGCCTCGGCCGAACTTCTTGTGCGTCACCTTCTGACCGGGACGCACGACGATCGCCTCGCGGCCGCCGTCGTCGTAGCTCTCCTGAACGTGTTCGTCGCCGCCATCGGCTTCGCGCTCGACGAAGCGATCGCCAGGGCGCAGCTCGAGCGAGGCGCTGGCGACTCGACCGCCGGCAGAGGTGGGCGGCTGGGAGGAGAAGCCCGAGTTGCGTCCACCGGGCGTGTAGCCACCACGCCAACCGGGGTCGTGCCCCAACTCGCGCAAGGCCGCGCCGGCGTAGCTGGTGCGCGAGCCGGCGTCGCCTTCACGTCGGACCGCCTCCGGCGGCATGTCGGTGAGGAAGCGGCTCGGCGAGAGGTACTTGGTACGGCCGAACAGGAAGCGCGTGCCAGCGTAGCTGACGAACAGCTGCTTGCGGGCGCGGGTGACGGCCACGTAGGCGAGCCGGCGCTCCTCGTCGAGTTCCTCGGGATCGGTCCCGTCCAGACCGCGGTAGGGGAACGTCTCTTCCTCCATGCCGGTCAGCCAGACCTGATCGAACTCCAGGCCCTTGGCGCTGTGGACCGTCATCAGCGACACCGCGGGCGCGTCTTCCAACGTGTCGACGGCTGCGACCAGCGCCACGCGCTCCAGGTAACCAGCCAGGCTCGGCGCCTCACCCGTGTCCGGGGCTTCGGCCTCGTATTCCTGCAGTGAGCCGACCAACTCCGCCAAGTTCTCCAGGCGCGCGTCGCTCTCCGCCGTGTCGTCCTGCTCGAGCAGGGATTTGTAGCCGGTCTGGGCCAGCACGCGCTCGAGCAGCTCGGAGGGAGACAAGGTCTCTCGCGCGCCGCGTAGCTCCTCGAGCAGGGCAGAGAATCCCTCCAGCTTCTTGCGCGCCGCGCCGCTGAACTGCTCTTCCTCCAGCGCTCGACCGAGCGCGGCATGGAGACTGGACGTGTTCTCGGCGGCCAGATCGAGCAAGCGCTCGACGGTCTTGTCGCCGATGCCGCGCGCCGGCACGTTGATGACCCGCATCAGATCCGTATCGCTCTGCGGATTCTCCAGGAGCCGCAGGTAGGACAGCATGTCCTTGATCTCGGCGCGCTCGAAGAACTTCATGCCGCCGATGATCTGATAGGGAATCGCCGCGCCGCGCAGTGCTTCTTCGAGCACGCGGGACTGAGCGTGAATGCGGTAGAAGACGGCCTGGGAGCGGGGATCGGCGCCAGCCAGGCGGCTCCGCTGGATGGTATTGGCGACGAACTGCGCCTCGGCGCGCTCGTCCGTGTTGGCCCGCAGCACGACCGGATCTCCGGGCGGCGCGGACGTCCACAGCTCCTTGGGCTCGCGGAAGTCGGCGCGGGCGATGACGCCCAGAGCCGCCTTCACGATGTTGCCAGTGGAGCGGTAGTTCTGCTCGAGCTTGACGATGCGCGTCTCGGGAAAGTCGGTCTTGAAGCCGCGGATGATGCGCACGTCGGCGCCACGCCAGCGGTAGATCGACTGGTCGTCGTCGCCCACCACGCACAGGTTGCGAGTGGCGGCCGAGAGGGCGCGCACGATGCGATACTGGACCAGGTTGGTGTCCTGGAACTCGTCGACCAACACGTGGTCGAACTTGCGGCGCAGCTCACGGCCGGCCGTGCCGTCCGGATCCTCGACGATGCGCAGCACGTAGAGCAGCAGGTCGTCGAAATCGACGGCGTTGGAGCGGCGCAGCGCGGCCTGGTACTCCTCGCCGAGGCGGACCAGGTTGCGGTCGAAGCCGTCGCCGAGGGGGGTCTCGCTGGGATCTATACCTTCGCGCTTCTGCGCGCTGATCAGCGAGAGGACGTACTTGGGTGCGTACTGCTTGTCGTCCAGGCCCAGATCACGCAGCAGGCGGTTCACCACGGCCTTCTGATCCGAGTCGTCGTAGATGACGAAGCTCGAGGACAGCCCGACGGTGTCGTGGTAGCGGCGCAAGAACTTGGCGGCGATGCCGTGGAAGGTGCCGATCCACAGATCCCTGCCCAGCTCGTCACCGACGATCGAGTGGAGGCGGTGGCGCATCTCCTGCGCGGCCTTGTTGGTGAACGTCACCGCCAGGATGCGATAGGGCGCTACGTGGTGCGTGCCCAAGAGGTTCGCGATGCGGTAGGTGATCGTCCGCGTCTTGCCGCTGCCTGCGCCGGCGAAAATGAGGAGGGGCCCGCCCTCGTGGACGACGGCTTCGAGTTGGGGCTCGTTCAGATCGGTCATGGGGGCGAAGGGGCGGCGAGGTCGCGCGTGCGGTGGAATTCGGCGAGCGGCGGCGCTGCAATGCGGTGATTCGGGCGGAGCCGCGGGGGCCTCGATGGGGCGCTCTAGAGCACATCCGGGGCCCGCGCCAGGCGGGGAGGTCGGGGGCGTCAGCGGGCCCGCCTGGTGGGTGACGTGGTGGCGGGAGCAGTCCCGACTACCATGCGCCGCGTGCGCTCCTTCGATCCATTCGGCCTCTCCCGCGAGCTGGCGGCCACCCATGAGCGGGTGGCGGCCGGAGCGCTCGAGCTGAGACTCGGCACGGCCCAGCTGGATCCGTTTCGCGGCAAGGAGTGGCCAGGACTCACCACCTACGAGCAGGTGCGCGCGCTGGATCCGACCGATCCGTTGCGCGAGCCGCTAAGGCGCTGGCTCTTTCACCTGATCGATCAGCGGATCCAAACGCCCTGGTTGCTCGAGGAAGGGCGGTTGCTTCACCAGGTGCGTCACCCGCTCGATTCGCCGCGGCGTGGGCAGTTCAGTTTGGTCGAGATGGCGAAGCATGGAGCCGAGGCCGAAGGCGAAGAGCGCGTCGCCTGGTGGGATGGCTTCATGGCCCACGAGCGCGAGCTGGGCGAGCTACGCGCCGGGCTCTGGCAGCGGCGTGTCGAGGTCGCCCGACGCTTGGGCGAGGACCCGGAGCAACGCCTGCTCTCGCCCGTGGATCAGCCGGAGCAGCTGGTGGACGCGGCGCGTCGATACTTGGAAGCGACGCGCGAGGTGGCGCGGGCGCACGGGGCGGGTAGCTGGCTGGGCCTGCTCGAGCTGGCCGAGGCGCGCGGCGCCAGCGAGGGGCTGCCGGCCCGGCTGGCCCCCGACAGCGTCCTCGAGCTGCTGGGGGGGCGGCATTGGGTGCGCGGCCTGAAGCTCCGGCTGACGCTGCCGGAGCGGCGGGTGCCAGCGAGCTTCGCGCGCGCGCTCGAACTCTTCGGCGAAGGTTGGCACGAGGCGCTGGCGCGGGCGGACCTGCCGTTCGTCGTGGCGCGAGAGCCGCGTCGGGCTGGCGCGCTGCGCACGGGTGTGCTGCTGGCTTCGCGCTGGACCTCACCGGTGTTCTGGCGGCGTCGCTTGGGGTTGGGCAAGGCGCAGGCGCAGGCCAGCGCGTTGGCCTTCTCGCTGGCCTGGTTGGCGGAAGGCCGCCGGCGCGCCCTGGCGGTACTCGTCCGCGCGTCGGCGCTCGACTCGGGGGAGGCGCTGGGCCAGGCGGCGGTCGAGCTGTCGACCCGTGAGCTGGGTGAAGAATGGGGCAGCCGCTCGATGCTGGCGCGACTGGAGGTCCCGGTGGGCGCGGACTGCGAGTTCGCCGCGCTGGTCAGCGGTTTCGAGGCGGCGCGCGAGGCCGGCGAGCGGATGGACGAGGACTATTTCGACGACCCGCGCTTCTTCGAGCGGCTGCGTGACGAGGCGGCGCAGCCGCCCACGGCGCCGCTGGATGGGGCCGGTTTGCTGGAGGGCGCAGGCCGCGTGGCGGCGGCGTTCCAGCGCGACGTCTGAGTCGAGCGCCGCCGCTCGGACGCCTCAGTAGTTGGGTTCGGCCTCGGCGCCCAGGCCGAGTGCCTCGATGTGCAGCGTGAAGCCGAACGAGATGGCAGTGTACTCGTAGCCGACCACGCTGCGACGCACCGAAGCGTCGACCGAGAAGCGCCGGTCCACGTAGCCGAGGCCGCCGCTCAGGGCCTGCGTCGCGAGCCCTTGGTCGAAGCGGTAGCCGGCGCGCAGCGTGAGCACGTCGGCGATCAGGACCTCACCACCACCTTGGAAACGCACCATCGCTTCGCCGAAGGTACGGGACTCGAGCACCGCGTCGGCGCCCAAGGCGAAGTCCTTGGTGTGAGCGCCGAGGGCCACGGCGCCCATCAGCGGAAGCAGCGCGGTGTCCGGGTTGGTTAGGTTGTGACCCACCAGAGCGATCGAGAACTCGGGCACGGGACGCAGCGTGGCGCCCATGTCGAAGGTGAAGGTGTTGATGATGGACGAGTCGGGGATGCCACCGCTGACGTAGCTCTGGCCCAGCGGGCCCAGGCCTCGTTGGCTCATCGCGAAGGCTCGGCCGCTCGCGCCCACGAACAGGACGTCGGCGATGGGCATCGCCAGCGCGGCGCGAAAGTCCGTCCACTCACGGTTGACGCCTTCCGGATCCTGTTGGTTCCAGAGGCCACCCACGCCGCCAGCGACGCCGCTGCTCGAAATGACCGAATCCACGATGCCACCGCCGTAGCTCTGGCGAGCAGCTTCCGGGTGGATCTGCGCCATGGCGGTGACGTGGTAGACCTGCGCCGCTGCCATGTTGGCGGGGTTGGAGAAGAGCGCCGTCGTACCGATGCCAGTGGCACGGGTCGCGCCACCCACGGCCGTCATGCGCGGGGTCTCTACTTCACCGTAGTTGTAGCCAACCTCGGGAGGCAGCGCGCTCGGATCCGCGGCAGCGGCTTGGGCCCAAGCGAACGTGGCGAGGCTCGCCGCGGTGGCAAGGAATCGAAGGGCTCGCAGGCGCATCTCCCCAGCCCCCTAGCTGGCTCTGCGGGTCCTGGCCAAGTTTCGAGTGCACTTCGTAACACGTTGAAAAATGGAGAGCGCCCTGACGTCATCGATGGTTGACACCCCGAACCGGCGTTGGCGTTCGCTGTGCAGGTGGGACCGATCGAGAAATCGCAGTCGGGTCAGCGACTTCGCTCGGCATGCGCAGAGCACCGGAGTGGGGTCGCTCGAGGGCTCGGAACGGGAGGGTTGACGCGTCACGATTTCGCCGCGCCGCGATCACCATTTCGCAGCCATTTCTCCGGTAGGTCCACATCTTCGAGAATGTCGAGGCTTGAAGATGAAATCACCTGGAGCTAACTCCACTGTCCCGGTCGGTTGGTCCGGCCGTATCGGGCCCCTGGAAACGCAGTTCGACTCCCACGAGTCGAAGGCCAACCGGGGTGGTTCTCATCGAAGCGACATGCACCCTCTCGGAGGGACGGTCGCAGTCCCCAGGTAGCCTGGGGACAAGGTGGGGACTGGGGGGGCATAGCCCCATTCTGCCTGTTCGCTCATAGCCCGTTCCGCTGGAGTGAGTCCCGGTGTTTGCCAATAACCCACAGATCGTCGTTCGAGCCTCTGACGTGTTCGCGCCATGGTGCATTTGCGCCGTGCTGTCGCTTCCGTCTGCCGAGCGAGGTCCTGAGGGACCCGGGTTTTCCACAAACTGTGGATAAGTTGGGGTTGTCCTGTCCACGAAGTAGGACAGGTGCAGCCAATCGTTTTTGTGCGCTCTTCGTCCTAGCTGCCGCGTCTGCATGTTGCCTATCTCCACCCCGCACGATCCCTGGTCCCAGGCCCTCGACCACACGCGTCGCCGCTCGCCCGCAACGTTCGAGCAGTGGTTTTCGTCGGTCGAGTTCGCGGCCTTCTCGGGGAGCACTTTGTCACTCGTCGCTCGGGACGAGTTCGTGCGTGATTGGGTGAAGGATCACTTTCAGCCGACTCTGGTGGCGC
>DATIDO010000303.1:0-2492 GCA_035456245.1 Polyangiaceae bacterium | reverse complement strand
TCACCTCGCCAGCCGGCGCGGCGGGCCTGTGGCAGTTCATGGCCACCTCGGCGCGCGGCTACGGCCTGACCGTCGACCGCTGGGTGGACGAGCGCCGCGACCCGATGCGAGCGACGACCGCCGCGGTCGCCTTGCTCTCCGACCTGTACCAGCGCTTCGGCAACTGGGAGCTGGCCATGGCGGCCTACAACATGGGCTACGCCGGCTTGGCGCGCGCCATCACCAAGTTCAACACGAACGACTACTGGGCTCTGGCTCGCCTGGAGGGTGGCATTCCTTGGGAGACGACGCTCTACGTCCCCAAGATCTTCGCCTTGGCCATCGTCATGAACAATCGTGAGGCGTTCGGCCTGGGTCGAATTCCGCTCGATCCGCCCATCTCCTTCGATACCGTACTGGTGGAGCCTGCAACGGACATTTCGGCTCTCGCGCGCGACGCCAAGCTCGACAAGCAGGCTCTGCTCGATCTGAACCCGGCCCTCTTGGCCGACCGATTGCCGCCGGCGAGCGGCGCCGAGCCGCGCACCTTTTCTTTGCGCGTACCCACAGGGCGCGGCGGTGACGCACATCGCGCGCTGTCGGCAGGGGGGCCCAAGCACGAAGCCGTCACCGTGCGTCGCGGCGACGATCTGTCGACCTTGTGCGCCGACTATGGCTCGACCGAGGCCGAGTGGACGCGGCTGAATCGCCTGACTCCCGGGGAGCGCCTCGAGGTGGGCACGCTGCTGTTGCTCCCTGCGGGAGCGCGCCGCGAACCGCGTGTCGGTGAGCTGCCGACCTTCGTGGTCAGCCGCGTGCTGCGGCCCGGGCCGGGCGAACGGCACGTCTTCTACGAGGTGAAGGCGCAGGACGAGCTGGAGCAGATTGCGGCTGCGCTGGGCGTCAGCGCCCGCGAACTTTCCAGCTGGAACTCGCTCGATCTGGAGGCTCGGCTACGCGAAGGCATGACGCTCCAGGCGCTGGTCGATCGGGAGCGAGATCTCGGTCGCATCCGCGTGCGGGAGGCGCGCGGAGCCCAGCTGTTGGTCGCTGGTAGCCCCGAGTTCCACGAGTTCTTCGAGGCGCAGCGAGGCATGCGACGCGTGCAGGTGGTCGTGCGAGCCGGCGACACGCTGTCGAACGTCGGCCAGCGCTACGGCATGACGGTCGGCTCGATGGAGCGCATCAACCGGCGCGCCCGGACCACTCCGCTCGTGCCGGGAGAGATCCTGATCGTCTATACGAACCGGCCGGGCGGCTCCAATGTCGACGCTGGCGCAGCCGAGCTGGATGAGCCGGTCGCGCCGCGCCCCGATTTGCTGCCGGCCGTAGCCGACGGCAGCCACTGACTGCCGCCAGTACTGCTGCGGTAGCGCGCTTTGTCGGCTGCGGCGCGGGGGACGTGCACCCCGGGGGGCCCTGGTTGTAAGAAGGGCCCGCATGTCCAGCTTGATCGCAATCGTGATGGCCGCCGGCCACGGCACCCGGATGAAGAGCACTCTGCCCAAGGTGCTGCATCGCGCCGCGGGGCGTCCGCTCGTCTACTACCCCGTGAAGGCCGCGCTCGAGCTGGGCGCGACGCGCGTGGTGGTGGTGGTGAACCCGGCGACGCACGAGCCCGTTGCGACTGCGCTGGCCAGCGAGCTGCCGGAGGCGCAGCTGAGCTATGCGGTTCAGCAGGTGCCCCAAGGCACCGGCGACGCCGCGCGGGTGGGTTTGGCAGGGGCCGGAGCCAAGGACGACGACGTGGTGCTCGTGCTCTCGGGGGACACGCCGCTCCTGACCAGCGCCGATCTGGCGCCACTGACCGACGCGCTCGCCAGCGGGCGAGATTTGGCCTTCCTGTCGTTCGAGCCCGCCAATCCTCACGGCTACGGCCGCGTGGTGCGCGACGCCAGCGGCGCGCCGCTGGCCATCGTCGAGCAGAAGGATCTGCAGGGCGACTCGCAGCGCGCGATCCGCGAGGTGAACGCCGGCATGTACGCGGCGCGCGCCGGTGTGCTGGGTCGCGCCCTTTCTGGCCTGACCAACGAGAACGCGCAGCGCGAGTACTACCTGACCGACGTGGTGCGCAGCGTGGCCGCCGCGGGTCCGGTCGTGGCGGCGACGGTGGCCGAGAGCGCGGCGGCAGGTGTGAACCAGAGAGACGAGCTGGCTCGCGCCGAGGAGATTTTGTACGCACGCATCCGCGAGCGCTTGGGCAAGAGCGGGGTGACCGTCGTGGGGCGTCCGCTGATCGACGACTCCGTGGAGATCGAGGCCGACGCGCTGATCGACGACGGGGTCCGGCTGCGAGGGCGCACCCGCATCGGCGCCGGCACCCACGTCGACGTGGGCGTGGTGATGGACGACGCGACGGTCGGCCAGCGCTGCGTGATCAAGCCCTACTGCGTGGTCAGCCAGTCGAGCGTCGGCGATGGCGTGCAGATGGGACCTTTCGCCCACCTGCGTCCGAACAGCGTGCTGGAGGACGAGGTCCACGTCGGCAATTTCGTCGAGACCAAGCAGACCAC
>DATIDO010000302.1:0-2171 GCA_035456245.1 Polyangiaceae bacterium | reverse complement strand
GTGCTCGCCCCGGCCTCGGCCCCGGCTGCCGCCATTCCCGCAGTGGAAGCCAGCGCTCCCGCGGCCGCTGCATCGCAGGCCTCCACCACGAAGTGAGGGAGGAGGGAAGACGTTCGTTGAATGTCCTCCTAAATTGGTGTGCTGCAATGCAGCGATTCCATGCCCAAACTGAGGGATTCAGGTTAGAATAAGTGGCTGTTCGGTGAGCAAACCTCAAGCGATCCGGACATACTCTAAAAGAGCACCGCCGACGTGGTGAAATTGGTAGACACGCTATCTTGAGGGGGTAGTGGCGAAAGCTGTGCGAGTTCGAGTCTCGCCGTCGGCACCAGATCTTTCGACGCAACGCACGTTCGTGCGTTGCGTCGTTGTCCTTGAGAAGCCTGAAGACCATGAATCTGGCACCCTACCTCCCCGTCATCCTGTTCATCCTGGTTGGTGTGGGGGTCGGCGTAGCGCCCATGGTGCTTGGCGCTCTCCTCGGTCCGCGTCGTCCTGACACGGCCAAAAACTCCCCGTACGAATGCGGCTTCGAAGCTTTCGAAGACGCCCGGATGAAATTCGATGTGCGCTACTACCTCGTCGCCATCCTGTTCATCCTGTTCGACCTGGAAATTGCCTTCCTCTTCCCATGGGCAGTTTCCCTGAAGGAAATCGGTCCGACCGGCTTCTGGGCCATGATGCTGTTCCTTGGCATCCTCGTCGTGGGCTTCGTCTACGAATGGAAAAAAGGCGCGCTGGACTGGGAATGATCGCGAGGTAGTTGTATGGGCATCGAAGGCGTTCTCAAAGAAGGTTTTGTCACCACCAGCCTGGACACGGTGATCAATTGGTCGAAGACGGGCTCCCTGTGGCCCATGACCTTCGGCCTGGCGTGCTGCGCCGTCGAGATGATGCACGCCGGTGCGGCGCGCTACGACATCGACCGCTTCGGCATGCTGTTCCGGCCCAGCCCGCGCCAGAGCGATCTGATGATCGTCGCCGGCACGCTGTGCAACAAGATGGCGCCGGCGCTCCGCAAGGTGTACGACCAGATGGCCGAGCCCCGCTGGGTGCTCTCCATGGGGTCGTGCGCCAACGGCGGCGGCTACTACCACTACAGCTATTCCGTCGTGCGCGGCTGCGATCGCATCGTGCCGGTGGACGTCTACGTGCCGGGCTGTCCGCCCACGGCCGAGGCGCTGCTCTACGGCATCCTGCAGCTGCAGGCGAAGATCCGCCGCGAAAACACCATCGCGCGTTGAAGGCGAGCTGCAATGAGCCACATCGAAACCCTGAAGGCCCGCATCGAGGCCGACCTTGCTCCGTCGATCAAGAGCCTGGTGCTCGATCGCGGTGAACTCACGCTGACCGTCAAGGCAGCCGACTACCTGGCCGTCGCCCAGAAGCTGCGCGACCTGCCGGAGTTCAAGTTCGAACAGCTGATCGACCTCTGCGGGCTCGACTACTCGAGCTACAAGGACCAGCCCTGGGAAGGGCCGCGCTTCTGCGTCGCCTCGCACCTGCTGTCGGTCACGCACAACTGGCGCCTGCGCCTGAAGGTCTTCGCGCCCGAGGACGACCTGCCCGTGGTGGCGTCGGTCAACGGCGTGTGGAGCTCGGCCAACTGGTTCGAGCGCGAGGCGTTCGACCTGTACGGCATCCTGTTCGAGGGTCATGAAGACCTGCGCCGCATCCTGACCGACTACGGCTTCATCGGCCACCCGTTCCGCAAGGACTTCCCCGTGTCGGGGACCGTCGAGATGCGCTACGACGCCGAGCAGAAGCGCGTGATCTACCAACCGGTCACGATCGAGCCGCGCGAAATCATTCCCCGCATCATCCGTGAAGACAACTACGGTGGTCTGCATTAATGGCTGAGATCAAGAACTACACGCTGAACTTCGGTCCCCAGCACCCCGCCGCGCACGGGGTGCTGCGCCTCGTGCTCGAGCTCGACGGCGAAGTCATCCAGCGTGCCGACCCCCACATCGGCCTCCTGCACCGCGCGACCGAAAAGCTCGCCGAGACGCGCACGTTCATCCAGAACCTGCCCTACATGGACCGCCTCGACTACGTGTCGATGATGTCCAACGAGCACGCGTACTGCCTGGCCATCGACCGGCTCATGGGCATCGAGGTGCCCGAGCGCGCGCAGTACATCCGCGTGATGTTCAGCGAGATCACCCGCC
>DATIDO010000301.1:0-4267 GCA_035456245.1 Polyangiaceae bacterium | reverse complement strand
GGCCGCGCGGCTCAGGTAGTGCGCACGGCTCCGACCACCGTCTCGCGCGGCCTCACCGGCCAGCGCCAACACCTCGGCCAACAGCGCTCGCTGCGTGGTCACGTTGGTGCGCTGGTCGCTCTTGCGCACCTCGGCGATCAGCCGATCCAAGCCCTCCGCTGCGCCCGCCGTCTGCACGGCCAGCACCAGGAGCGCCCGAGCCCGATCCACCAGCTTCTCGTTCGACGCCACCTCGGCCGCGCGCACCGTGGCCGACAGCCGGTCCTCGGGCGAGCGACAGCGCCCGACCTGGCGCTCGTAGATGTCCACGCGCGCCCCTGCGCCCGATACCAACGCGGCGAGCCGCGCCAAGAGCGGCTCCACCTCGATCGGTAGCGCGCTGGTCAGCGCCTGCTCTCCGTGCAGCAGCACCTCGTCGAGCGCCACGCCCACCTGGGCCAGCTGCTCGGCTTGGCGCACCATTTCGGCTGCCCGCGCGGGACCGCTGGTGTCGCGTCCCAACACCCCGAATGCCGCCAGCAGCCCCTCGCTGCTCCGCGCACGCAGCGCCACTCGCTCCACACTTTCCGCCAGCTCGCTCGGCGCGCCCTTCTGGCGCAACAGCTCGAGGCCCACCTCGAGCGCGCGGTCGTCCACGCCAGCATCCACCAGACGTCGGTAGGCCACGCCGAGCGCCTCCTGGCGCTCCACGCCCGCCGGCAGATCCGCCAGCCACTCTTGCAGCTTGCGCGCCGTGTGGGCCTGCTTGCCGAGCTCGTCGCCCAGCTCCAGGTAACGATCGCGCGCGCGTCCCGGGTTCAGCTCCGCGAACGGCTCCAGCTCGGTCAGCGCCTCGCTCGAACGCTCCAGGCGGACCAACACCTCGGCCAACTGGAGCGCCAGCGTGGCGGCCGTGTCGTCGTCGCCCTCGGCCTCGACCAGCTGCTTCTGATAGCGGGCCAGATCTTCGAAGCGCTCCAGCCGCTCGCTCAGATCGCGCAGGCGCTCGACCGTCTCCAGATCTTCGGCGTCGAGCTCCAGCACTCGCTGGTAGGCAGCGAACGCGCGCTCCGGGCGCGACAGCACCTCGCCCTCCAGACGCGCCAATTCGCGAGCCGGTGCCAGGCGCGCACTTCCCTCGCGTCGCGCCAACAAGCGCTCGAACAGCTCCACGGCCTGCTCGGGGCTGCCCACGTCCCGCTCGAGCGCGGCGGCGCGCTCGATGGCGCCCTCGTCGTCGGGCGTGCGCACCAAGACGAGCCGCAGCTTGGCCAGCGCCTCTTCCTGGTCGCCGGAGTCCTCGAGCAGCGTCGCCCAGCGCAGCCACAGAGGCCCGCGCTCGGCATCGGCCACCACCGGCTCCAGGCGCGCGAACCAGCCGAGTGCGGCCTCGTTGTCGCCGTCCTTTTCACTGGCAGCCAAGAGCGCGCGCAGCGCCTCCAGATCTTCCTCGTCCTCGAGGACCTCGGCGTAAGCGGCGCACATGCCCTCTTCGTCGCCCAAGCGGTCCCGCGAGATTTCTGCGGCGCGCTTGCGGAGCGCCGCGCGGGTGGCGGGCTTTTCCAGCTTGCGAGCGCGGGTGAGCAGCGCCGAGACCCACTCGCCGAAACGCTCTCCCTCGCGGTACTTGGCCTCGAGTCGCGCGGCGATGCCCTCGTCTTCGGGCGCCAGCTCACTCGCCTCGCGCAGGCGGCTCGCCACACCATCCTGGTCACCCAAGGCCTCGAGGTGCTCGGCCTCGGCCGAAAGCAGACGCGCGCGCTCGGCGTCATCGCCCACCAGCGCTCGCTGCTCGGCCAACGCGTGCGCGGCCGGCTCGTGCGCTTTGGCGCGGGCGAAGGCCTCGGCTGCACGCGCCCAGCTGGCGGCATCGTGCGTTCGTGAGGCGACCTCCGCGAAGGCGCCACCGGCCGCGGCATGCTCGCCCGCCGCCTCGAGCAGCTCGCCCAACCGGCCGCTGTAGGCGACCCGTACGTCGTCGGGCAAGCGCTCACGAAGCATGTCGGCCAAGAGCTCGCGCGCCGCCGCGCCCGCACCGGCCTTCTCCAGCGCCGTCACCGCGTCGAGGCCCCGCGCCTGGCTATCGGGTTCGAGCCGAGCGACCCGACCGAGAGCCCGCGCCGCCGCGCCGGCATCGCCGCGCTTGTCGCGCTCCAGCTCCGCCAGGCGCAGCTCGAGCACGATGCGGTCGGCGACGTCGGCGGTCACCGCCGCGCGCCGCTCCAGCAGCTCCGCCAGATCGCCCCAGCGCTCGGCACGTTCCAGCGCGCTTTCCAGGTGCAGCGCCGCGTCTTCGTCGCTCGGATCGAGCATCACCAAGCGGCGGCGCGCCTCGATGGCGCCGGCAGCGTCCGCGAGCGGGCCCTCGCTCAGCTCGGCCAACTCTTCCAGCCAGGCGACCCGTTGGTCCAGCTCGGCGCTCTCTTCGGCCGCGGCGGTTCGCAGCAGCTCGGCGAGCGACGCGTGCGCCTTTTCCTTGCGCAGGCGCGAGCGCACGAAATCCACCGCTTCCTCGTGCGCAGGTCGCAGGCCGAGGATGCGCTCGTAGTGTCGTACTGCGTCGTCGGGACGCTTCTGCGAGACGAGAGCGCGCGCCAATTTGGTGAGCGCCTCGACCCGTTCGTCGGCCGCCAGCGACTCGTCGGGTTCGAGCGCGGCCAGCAGCTCGTCGCCGCCATGCCGAGCGAACACATCGAAGATCACCGCTCGCGCTGCGTCCCCCAAGAGTGCAGCCGAGTTGGCGGTCAGGTAGCGCGCGAGCGCGGGCGCGATCTCCGCGGTGCGACCGAGCGGCTCGGCGTAGTAGATCGCCAGCTGGGCAGCCCGATCGTCGCTGGCCACGCACTCCAAGGCGCACTGCGAGTACGAAAGGCCGTACTCACCGTCGTAGGCCTCGGCCAAGCCGACGAACAGGTCGCGCGCCTCGTGACGCTCGCGCTCGCCGACCGCCGAGCCAGCCTGGATGCGCGACAGAATCGCCGAGCCCAGGCGCTGCCGCAGCGTGGGATCGTCCTGGATGTCGGCCTCGCGCGCGGCTCGTAGCGCCACGAGCTCGACGTCGGCATCGCCGAGCTGGGCCGCGGCCTCGGCCTGCTCGAGGAAGCGATCGCGACGCTGGATCGGATCGGCGCTGGCGCGAGCCTGCTCGGCGATCCAGGGCAACTCGTCGCGCGCTCGACCGAGCGATACCAAGAGCCCACGGAGGCGCTCGAACACTTCGTTCGTGGGTTCGTGGTGGGTGGCCCGCTGGTAGGCGTCCAGCGCCTTCTCCGGCTGTTGGAACTGCTCCTGCCAAAGCGCGCCGGCTTGGAGGAGTAGGGCCCCCAGCAGTGCATTCAGCTCCGGGCGAGCGGAGACCGCGCGCTCGAGCAACTTGATGCGCCGTTCGAGCAGAGCGACCACACCCTTCTGATCGCCCTTCTCGGCGTACAGAGCCGCCAAACGGTCAGCGGCAGCGCTACCAGCAGGATCTTTGTCGACTGCATGCATCAGCGCGCGAGCAGCGCGGTGCGAGTCGTCTAGGCTGGCCGTCCAAACGGTGGCGGCTTCACAGTACCAATGGGCACCGTTGCTGGGCTCGGGCGAGAGGGCACCGGCCTTCTCCAGGAAAACCGCGTAGCCGCGGGGATCCGTCTGACCGTGTCCGTACGCCAGCTGGAGCGCTTCACCATCGGCCGGATTGGCCGCGAGCCGCTGTGCCAGAGCCTCGAGCTGCTGTGCATCCATTCGGACCGGCAAAGTACACCTTACAGGCACACTGTAGCAACGGAAAGCGCCTGACCTGCCGATACGATCGGTCGACTCCACCAGCCGGGCGACCGCTCGCTTCCCTTCTCAACGCAAAGCTACGACAGGGGCGAACCGAGCGAGCGCGCTTCAATGCCATTGGAAGACCGGTTCCGATCTGGTTAACATCCGCGGCTCCCGCCAGCTCGGCGCTCCCAGCCTCGCTCGCTGCCGGGAAGCTCCCTCCTCCCAACGCCATGCAAGCCGCCGCCGTCGCCGAAACCACGCTCCGCTCTCAGATCGACGCCTACCGCGCTGCCGGTCGTCCCCTCGACGTCGCACACGCCGTTGCCATCGTGGTCCAGCTCGCCGTCGAGCTCGCCGATCAGCACCGCGCCGGCTACGCCTTCTATCTCTACCCGAGCGCGCTTTTCTACGGACAGGACGAGGCCTGGCACGCGTCGGCCGCGTCTGCGACCCCCCCCACCGATCCGAAGGATCTGGCCTGCTTGCCGCCCGAATCCGAGGGCATCCACCCCGGCACCGCGCATGCATCGGTCTA
>DATIDO010000300.1:0-4251 GCA_035456245.1 Polyangiaceae bacterium | reverse complement strand
CGGCGTCGAGGCGTTCCGGCGCCCGTTCGGCGCCGTCACCATGCCGACGACCCACCTGCCATCTCCGTCGGTCGATCTGGCGCGGGCCATCGAGGCGCTGCGAGCGGAGCTCACGGTCAATGCAGGGCGCATCGCGGCGTTGGTCTTGGAGCCGCTCGTGCAGGGCGCAGGCGGGATGCGCATGTACGACGCCGAGTATCTGCGCGAAGCGCGTCGCCTCACCGAGCAGTTCGACGTGCTCCTGATCGTGGATGAGGTGTTCACTGGCTATGGCCGCACCGGCACGTTCTGGGCCGTGGATCGTGCGCCCATCGTGCCCGACGTGATCGCCACGGCCAAAGGCCTGAGCGGGGGCCTGCTGCCGTTCGCCGCCACGCTGGTGAGCGACCGCGTCTACCGAGGTTTCCTGGGCACCAGTGACCGCGCCTTCTATTACGGGCATACCTTCTGTGGGAATCCGCTGGGCGCGGCCGTGGCACTGGAGGTCCTGCGCATCTACGAGGACGAACAGGTGCTCGAGCGAGCGGAGCGCACCGCCGCTCGCCTCGCTGCTACCTTCGAGCGCTTGGGGAAACTGCCCGGGGTCGCGTCGTCCCGCTCACTCGGAGTTTGTGCTGCGCTCACTTTGCGTGAAGACGCCGGCTATTTGGCTGGGCTCGGTTGGAAGGTCTACGAGCGCGCGCTCGAACGGGGCGTCTATGCGCGGCCGCTCGGCAACGTGGTGTACCTCACGCCCCCGCTGAACATCGACGAGGCCGACGCCGAGGAGTTGTGCAGCACCCTGGAGCTGTGCGTGCGCGAGGTGCTCGAGCAGGGCGCGTGAGTCTTCGCTGAGAAGCCTCGTGTCGGGCAGCCTCTCAGGGGTGGCGCCCGGCGGCTGACGATTTGCGGGGGCGAGGGCGGCTGGCGAACGGCGGCTGGCGAACTGCGGCTGGCGAACTGCGGGAGCGGCTACGCGTTCGGTGCTCGGCGGGGTTCCCCTCCTCGTGGGCGCCAGTCATACTGCGAACGTGGGGAGTGGGGACCCGGCTCCCGAGGAGCTCGAGCAGACGCAGGAGTGGCGCGAGCGGCTATCGCTGCGGCTCGTGCGCGGTTTCGCCGTGGTCTTCGCGTTGGCCGGTTTCCTGATGGTGGGGACCCTGGAGGGGCGAGCCAAGCCCGTCCTCGTCGTGGTGGCGTTCGGTGGCTGTTTCGTTCTCGCCATTCCCGCTCTGACTGGCTGGCCGTCGGGGCGCGCGCGGACGTGGTGTCTCATCGTGCCGTGTCTGGTCGCGTCGGCCGCAAGTCTGGCGCTCAATGGCTTCCTGTCGGCACCCGGCGTGATCCTCGCGCTGACGCTGATGCTGAGCGGAGTTCTGCTCGGTCGGCGGACGATGTGGGCGCTCGGTTGCTGCGTCGTGGCCGGCATCGTGCTGATCGCTTGGAGCATGGTGACGGGCCGTCTCGCGCTGCCGCCGGAGCCGAATACGTCGCTCAGGAGCGCCGCTGTCTGGCTCCGGACGATGGGCGTGTCCATCCTCGCGACGGGTCTGTTCGGTTCGCTCGTGGTCGCTGTGATCGATCGCATGGAGCGCGGCTTGAGCCTGGCGCGCTCCGAGGCCGCGCGCCGTGAGGTGGCAGAGCGGGAGCGCGCAGAGGCGCTGCGCCTCGAGACCGTGGGCCGTCTGGCTGCGGGCGTGGCGCACGACTTCAACAACATCCTGACGGCCATCCTGGGCTGTGCGGAGTTGTTGGAAGGGCAGCTTTCGGCCGATCCCCACAAGCAAATGCTGTCGCGCACCATCGTCGAGTCGTCGCGTCGCGCGGCGCAGCTGACGGGCCAACTGCTCGTCTACTCACGACAAGCACAGCTGGTCATCGAGCCGGTGGACGTGCACGCATCGATCCGTCGGGCGACGAACTTGCTGTCTCGCTCGACCGATCCGGGGCTGGAGCTGGTGTCGAGCTTGGCGGCCGAGGGTCACGTGGTCGAGGCCGACGCGGCGCAGCTCGAAAGCGCACTGCTCAATCTGTTGGTCAACGCGCGGGACGCGATGCCCGCGGGCGGTCGCCTGGTGGTGCGGACGACGAGCGACGAAGCCAGCATTTTCATCGAAATCGAAGACACCGGCTCCGGCATCGCCGACGATGCGCTTCCTCGCATTTTCGACCCGTTTTTCACGACCAAACCGCTCGGGCAGGGGACGGGCCTGGGGCTTGCTGCCGTCTCGGGCACCGTGGAGTCTTTGGGGGGGAACGTCACCGTGCAGACGAAGCTGGGGAAGGGGACGGTGTTCCGGATCGGTTTGCCGCTCAGCCGACGTTCACCGACCGCTTTCGCCGCGGCGAACGAGTTCGAATCGGGTAGCGGGATCCTGCTGTTGGTCGACGACCAGGCGCCCGTCTTGCGGGCCGCCAGCTTGGCGCTGCAGGCGCTGGGCTACGAAGTGGTGGCGGTCTCGAGTGGGGCCGAAGCGATCGGTGAGGTGGAGCGCGCCCCTGATCGCTTCGACCTGGTGCTGCTCGATCTGCGCATGCCCCAGCTCGGCGGGGAGGCCACCTTCGACGCGCTCATCCGCATCAACCCCGAGCTGCGTGTGCTGGTTTGGTCGGGCTACGGGGCCCAAGAGGATCTGCCCGAGATGCTCCGTCGAGGTGCCGTGGGCTTCCTGCCCAAACCATATGGAGTCGCCGAGCTGAGCCAGGCGGTCGCCCGCGCCAAGCGCCGGCAGCGCCCGCCACAAGGCTGAAAATGCCTTGGATGACAATCAGACAGGGCTCATGTCATATTGACTGAGTGGTTGACAATCTGACAGAGGCGACGGAGCCGCTCGATGGGACGGTGCTGGTCGTGGATGACGACGCCGGCAACCGGGCCTCACTCGAGAAGATTTTCGAGAAGGAGGGCCTGCGTGTGCTGGTGGCCGACGGCGCCAAGCGAGCGCTCGAGCTCGTGCGTGCCCACAAGGTCGAGGTCGTGCTCACGGATCTGATGATGCCGGGCCCCGACGGCGTCGACCTGCTGAGGGCGGTCAAGGAGCTGTCGCCCACCACGGTCGTCGTACTGATGACTGCCTACGGCACCGTCGAATCGGCAGTGACGGCCATGCGCGAGGGCGCCTACGACTTCGTGGAGAAGCCGCTGAAGCGCGCCGGCATCGTGCGTTCGGTGCGCAAGGCCTTCGAACACGGCCACCTGTTGGCCGAGAATCGCAAGCTGCGCGAGGAGCTGCGAGCGCTGACCGAGCGCGAGATCGTGGGACAGAGCCAAGCGCTGCGCGCGGTGCTGGACGTCGCGCTGCAGGCGGCACCTTCCAGCGCGACGGTGCTGGTACTCGGCGAAAGCGGTACCGGTAAGGAGCTGATTGCCCGCTACATCCACGCCCAGAGCACGCGGCGAAGCCGTCCCTTCGTGGCAGTGAACTGCGCCGCCATCCCCGAGGGCATTCTGGAGGCCGAGCTGTTCGGTCACGAGCGCGGCGCCTTCACCGGGGCCGTGGCGCGCAAAGAGGGGCGCTTCCAGAGGGCGCGGGGAGGGACGCTGTTCCTCGACGAGGTGGGAGAGCTACCAGCAGCCGTTCAGGTGAAGCTCCTGCGCGTCCTACAGGAGGGGGAGTTCGAGCCTCTCGGTGGAACGACCCAACGTGCCGAGGTGCGTCTGGTAGCGGCCACCAACCGCGACCTGGCGGCCGAGGTGGAGGCTGGGCGGTTCCGCGAAGATCTGTTCTATCGCCTCAACGTCATCGCTTTGACGGCGCCGCCGCTGCGCAATCGCCGCGAAGACATCCCGCTCCTGGTCGATCACTTCCTGGGGCTCTACTGCAAGAAGAACGGCCGAGCGCGGCTGGAAGTACGCAGCGCTGCCCTGGAGCAGCTGCTCGCCTACGCATGGCCCGGCAACGTGCGCGAGCTGGAAAACGTGATGGAGAGGGCAGCCGTCTTGTGTCGAGGGACCGAGCTCGGCCTGGGCGATCTGCCCGAGAGCATTCGAGCCGCCGAACCCGGCGTTGCGCAGTCCTTCACCTTTCCTTTGGGAACACCGCTGGCCGAGGTGGAGCAACGGCTGATTCAGGAGACGCTCCGCCACACCAACGGTGACAAGACGTTGGCCGCGCAGCTTCTCGGCATCTCGGCGCGAACCATCTATCGCAAGCTCGACGAGACCAAATGAGTGAAGGGTGAGATTGACCCAGTGCATGGGTAACTGGCAAGCTCGCCTCCATCATGCTGAAGAAGGTGTTGGTCGGAGTCGGGGTGCTGGTGGGTCTGGCG
>DATIDO010000299.1:0-9247 GCA_035456245.1 Polyangiaceae bacterium | reverse complement strand
CTCTTCCGATCTAAGTCCGATATGTGGAGCCAAGGGCGTACCCGGAACAGCTTGGGTTGGATTCTCGCCAGGGGTCGCAGCATCGAACGGAAAATCAGAACGATTCCATCGTTCCCGGGCGCAAGGCGGACCTCGTTGAAGCCAGCATCCTCCAGCACGGTGAGCATGCCGTACGGCGTGAAGTTGAAGAAGCTGCGAGAATGGTAGGGCTCTAGATAGGCCACCGAACCGATGAAATGACCGCCCGGTTCGAGAATACGGAGCACTTCCGCGAGCAGCTGATCGGGGTACCGGACGTGTTCGAAGACCTGATGGGAGTACACGACGCGAAAGTGCGCGTCGGGGTATGGAAGGTGGACGCCGTCGTACGTGGTGATGCGCGGGTGAATCTCCCGCCTCTCCAGAACCTCGTTCGAGTCGGCAATGTCCGTGCCGTGCCATTCGAGATGCGGGACCACCCGTTCGAGCTGAGGGCGTGAGCGACCGGTCCCGCAGCCGAGGTCGAGGATCCGCCCCGGACTGGCCGTTCGAATGCGACCGACAGCATGTATCGACGTCATGTAGAACGGGAAGTCGTCGAACAAGGCCCTCTTCATGCGGGCGATGTCATCCGAAGAACCAAGCATGGCCGGAAGCTATCGCTCGGTGCACTTCCACGCCAGTAGCGAATCGAGTCCTGACGTCTCGGCTCGAACGTCATGCGTCGTAGGGCCGACGCCGGCAGCAGTGGAACGCGACGCCCGAATCAGGACGAAGTGACCATCAACGCCAGGTCGCATTTTTAGCCACTTCCACTCGCTCAAGCGCCCTCGAACACCCAGCGTCCCAGCTCCTCGCGATCACCTTCGCACTCGTGCAGGAGGATGACGGGACCGAGGAATCCTGTCGACGTCCGTGTGGAGAGTTCCTCATGGTGGCGCAGAAAGCGCGCCATCGTCCCGAGTCGACGAAGGAGCGCTGCTCGGAGAGCAGGAGCGAGAGCCGAGCCTCCGGACAGCACGATGCGCAGCTCGGACTCGGGCTTCTTGCGCACATCGGCCAAGAGGCGCTTGGCCGTGCCAGGCTCGAAGTCACCACGCAGCGCTTGCGCGAACGAGAGCAGAGTCGACGAGAAGTCGGCCGAGTGGAATGTCGACGTTCGGTCCGGACTCGCTAGCTGCCCCACCCCACGGGGGAGTTCCTGGAGCGCATGGCACAGGGAGACGGACGCGGCCCAGCTGCCGGTGCCCGGTGAAATGCGCAGCTCCAAGTGCCGCACTCTCTTGCGCCCCCGCTGCTCGTCGAGCAGCCACCAAGTGGCCTGTGGCGGCAACCAGAATCGTGGTGCTGCGTCCGAGCCGAAGGTCAGCTCGTCCAACTCGCGCAAGCTGCCATGCACGAGCTCGCGAACGGATTGGTGGCGCAGGGGCTCGAGCGCCGACAACGCCACGAGCCAAGCGTTCGTGATCCGACTCGCGGCGGAGCCGCACCCCTGAAGCGCCGCGCAATGCAGGCGGAACTCGGGGCTCTCCAGCCAGGCGCGCGCGCTGGGGTCGGTCGACTGCAGCTCTTCGGCGAGAGCCATCAACTCGATGGTCAGCACGCCTGGCCGGTAGCTCAGCGCCGGCATGGCAGCGAGCTTCTCTCGCTGAGCAAGCGCCCCGGGCAGATCTCCGTTGCGCAGACACCAAGCCAAGCGAAGGCAACAGTTTTCCTCTCCCCGCCACGACCAGTTCGGCTCTTCGTCGGAAAAGTCAGGACTCTCGGCAAGGCTGTCGTCATCTCGCTCGCTCAGCATCTGCTCGGCCTCCTGGCAACGAGTCTCACGACCGCGCACGCACAGACGGTGGAGCGTCAGCAGCTCCTCGCGAAGCGATTCGAGCTCGGGAATGGAAGCCAACTCCAGCAGGCGGCTCTGCGTCTCCGGAATGCCGAGCATGTTTCGCAGAAAGCGAGCCTGTTCGCGTAAGCACGCGATGATCTCCACTTGCAGCCCTCGCTCGGCGGACCTCAGCTCGTCTTCGACGACTCGAAAGTACGCCTTTGCGTGGGCCGTCGGACCCAACCTCAGCGCCAGGCGCACGCGCTCCAGCGCCGAGAGTCCGGTGTCGCCGCGCAATCGCTCGAGGACTCCACTTGCATCGAGCGTGGGCAGCTCCCGGCGGAGCGAAGACGCGAGAGGACGCTGATCCTCGCCGCTGCAATGAACGGAAACCCAGCCGAACTCCGGATGCACGACGAGGCCGAGCTTGCACTCGGGCCACTGCCCGCGCGGCTCGTGACCAACGCTTTCGAACGTGCTCCGCCTTTCACCCGAGCCGGTCTGCACGAAGCCCACGCCGATCAGGATTTCCTCGAGCACCTGCCGCTGGGCAGCATCCAGGACCAGCACCTCGGGAGCCCACAGCGGCGCGGGCGGCGGTGCGTCCAGATCGGGCCGGGGCGTGCTTTCGAGGAGGTACGACAGGGGTACCACCTCGAAGCCTTGTCGCTCGAATTGCTCGACCAGCTCGGCCCGGGTCGCGCCGTTGTGCCAGGCCGCGATCCAGCGAAAGCTACCCGTGGAGGGATTGCAGACGTACTTCAGCCCCTCGAACTGAGCGAGGAACTCACCCAGCTCGTCCAGGTACTCGTACCCGCGAGCGTTCTCTTCGAATGGGTACTCGGGCTCATCCGAAAGCTCATAGCTCCCCTCCCTGCTCTCATCGAGGAAGTAGAACGGGTGCTTCCTGATCCGCTCCGAAACGCCGTAGACCCCTGGCGGGGGGAACGCCGGCGAGAGCTCGTCCAGCGTGAATACCAGAACGCGCCTCGCAGTCGGCTCGAAGACCGACGCGGTCGAATTCGCTGGAGGCCTCGGCATAGCGAATCCCTTCTATCGAACCAGGTATCCGCATGCCACCGCGCCAGGTATCGTCGATGATCATGCGCTTCGTCCGCCTGGCCCTCGCCGCGTTGCTGGCTTCTGCATGTGCAGGGCCGGAACAGCGCGACACCTGCGAACGACCTTTCTTGGTGGACTGCGATCGAACGCCCCCCGCCCCCTGCGCGGACGGTGCGAAGCAGAGCTGCGCATGCGCGGACGAGGAGATTGCCGGAGAAGCGCCGTTCTCCGGGACGACTGCCTGCAACCCGGAGACCGGGCGCTTCGATCGCGCCTGTGTTTGTCCCGAGTCGGGCGCGGGCGCTGCGGGGGGCGGGTCAGCCGAGGACTCCACGAGAGAGTAGGCGGCGGCCCTCGCAATCGAACTACGCCCATCGGACGTCGGTGAGCGTGATTCTCGGGCAGCGGTCCCTCCCTGCGCCCCTCACGGCACGGGCCGGTCGAGTTCGTTCATGAGCCAGGTCATGGCCGGGCGCGGCGTCGAACCCTTCACGATGCCCGTGTCGTCGACCCAAGTGTGACCGTGGATCCAACCCCAGAGAGTGATGCCGGGGATCCACTCGGTGCTACGAAAGAACGGAATGTGCTGCTGGTATTTGGCGAGCTGCGCTGCGTCGTCGGCCAGACCGATGTCGTACTCGGTGATGTAGACGGGCAGCCCCGTGTCGTTGTGCATCTTCGTCAGCAGGTTCTGCATCGTCGTCGCAGTGATGCCGCCGCCCAGGCCGTGAGCCTGCGCCCCCAAGGCATCGATTGGGCCTCCTGCCGCTAGGACTGCCTTGGCGATATCGATGAAGTGCTGCGTCTGATCGGCGTACTCGATGTTGTTGTAGTCGTTCAGAATGAGGATGGCGCCGGGGCAGGCCTCTCGCGCCCATTTGAAGGCATTGGTGATCCAGGCCCAGTTGCCGTTGGTACCACCGCCGATGTTGTTGGCGTAGCTCGGCGTCGTGTGCGGCGGTGGCTCGTTGACGACGTCGATCAGTTTGGTTTCGGGGTAGCGAGCGCAGAAGTTGGACATCCACGCCTTCACGTTCGCCTCGGTCAGATTTCCCGACGGCTGCTGAGCCCCCCAGACGAAGACATGCTGCTTGAAGATGATTCCGTGGTCTTGGGCGTAGTCGTAGATGGCGTCGAGCGTGCCCCAGTTGAAGGCACTCGCGCCGGTGGACTGAACGGAGCCCCACTTGCCCGCGTTCTCCGGCGTGACCTGATTCCAATGGTCGGCATAGGTCATGCCGTTGATGTCCATTTGGCCGCCGCTGGTATCGATGTTGCCAACGAAGCGCGGCAGGACCCCCGGTTCGGCTCCTCCGGTCCCATCCCCGCCGGTGCCACTGCCGCCGGTGCCGTTACCACCCGTGCCTGCTCCGCCGGTGCCTGCTCCACCCGTTCCTTCGCCCGCTCGGATCAGCTCGAAGGAAATGGAATCCAGATCCGCGTAGTCGTTCGGGCCGACGGTCACTCGAATCACTTGAAGCCCGGCTTGCAAGTGAACGGAGACCGCCGAAGACGTGGCCACCTGCCCCCAATCAGCGACCTCGGGAACGGCGATGGCCTCGCCCAGCGGCTGCTCACACTGTGACAAGAGGAAGGTGCGGCCCGAGTCGACGGCGCCGGCCTGCACGGTCACGTCGTAGTCCCCCGCAACGGGAACGTTCACCGTGAACTCGATCCACTCGCCCGCCGTCATCCAGCCGAGGGCAAAACCAGCGCCCAGCTCCTTGATGTCGACGTCCACGTCGGTCCTGTAGGCCGTGCCTTCGTTGCCGGTCGTGGCATCCGAATACCCGGCGGGATCGAAGTCTTCCGCTTGAAGGGTACCCGGCAGCGTTGGAACGGTCCCCTCGTACGCTGCAGCCGCGAGCCCCGGACACGTGGGATGAACGGGGGTGCCTCCGGCTCCCTCGCCCCCCTGACCGTCCTGCCCCCCGGTCGAGACGCCCGGCACTCCCCCGGTGCCCGTAGTCCCTCCACTGCCTCCGGCATCTCCCGACGAACTCCGGCCACAGCCCACCGCGACGCAGACGAGGAGCGCCGCGCTCCAGGCCGAACCAATATCCAAGGACTTCCATTTGCGCATGAACTGCTCCGCTCGACTCGCCCGCCCGACGCACCCCGCCGCTCGTCACTTGGTAGGTCGGTGCGCTCGCTCGCAGGAGAGGTGAAGGTTCACCGCCGCCAGCTGTAGTTTTCCAGGAGCCACAGAAGCGCTGAAGCGACGGTCCCGAGCGCCTCGACGCGGACGCTCGGCCGGCCCCTGTCCTCGGCCCGGCGTCCCCGGGAACCTTTCGGTTCGAGCGGTGTCATGATGGCTTCATGAGTTCTCGATTGCGGCGAGCCGCCCGGATCGTGCTGGTGTGCGCGGCTGTCGGCCTGCTCGCGCACGTGACATTGGGCTATTTCTCCGCCGATCTGCCGCTCTTTCGCTCGCTCAGAGTTTTGTGATGATCCAGTATTGGCGCCTCCTACTCTGGTTCGTCACCCGCCCGGCGTTCCATCCACTGGCCCTCGGGCTCGGCGTCCTCAGCCTCGCCGGCTGTGCCTGGCTCTGGAGCGCAGCCGTGCGCGGAGCGCCCCTCCGGCGAGCGCTACTGACGACAGGCGGGCTCGTCGCCTTGCTCTGGGTGGCGAGCCTCCTCGAGATCCAGGGACTGCGCGACGCGTATGTCGACACCCTGGCCGGCCGTCGTCCCCTTCGGTTCCCGTGGTTCTTCCTGGTGCAGGCTCAGCTCCTGGGCGCCTGGCTCGGTATCGTTTCGCTGGTCGTGCTGCTCGGCGCGGCCGCACACGGCCTGCATCGCTGGGGGCTGTCCCGCATGTTGCGCGGCCCTGCCACGCTGCTCGGCGCGGGTATCGTGGTCGCCGCTACGTTGATCGTTCGCAGCCCCCTCCTGGCGGAAGAACCGGCTGCCTATTTCAGCGACGCCGAGCGGGCCGAGCTCCTTCTTTCGATGGTGAGCGACGCATCGGCCCTCCATTCGACCGCCCAGCTGGCGTGCTGGGTGACGGTGGGCGTGACGGGACTCGTGTGGCTCGCGCTGGATTGGCGGGTTTGAGTCCCGCTCTTTCGTGACCAGCTCGACTCTGCACCGCGCCACACCGCACAGCGCCACACCGACCGCGCCACACCGCACCGCGCCTCAGTGCTCGTGTCGGTGGTGGATGTCCGAGACGTGGGGATGGTCGTGAACCAAACGGACGTGGTGGTGGACGTGCGCGTGGGGCTCGCCGGGTGGATCGTCCGCGCCGTGAGGATGTTGGTGGTGCTCGTCGTGGACGTGCAGGTGGTCGTGCGTGAGCTCCTCGTGCGTGTGCAGGTGAGCATGCTGCTCGCGCAGTAGGAGGATGACGCCGACGGCCATGCTGACGAGGGCCAGACCGTCCGTCGGATGCAGCGACTCGCCGAGCACCACCACGGCCGTCAGCGCGCCCATGAACGGTGCCGTGGCGAAGTAGGCCGCTTCGCGAGCGGCGCCGACCAGGCGAAGCGCGTAGGCGTCCAGCACGACGCTCAACCCGTAGCTGACGACGCCGAGCAAGAGGGCTCCGCAGACCGAAGGCCAGGACGGCCAGGGCAACCGCAGCACGAACAGGGCCAGCACCAGGTTGAACGTTCCGGCGCCGAGCGTCTTGATGCGCACCACCGCGAATGGATCTTTCGAGGAAAGCCGCTGCGTCAGGTTGTTGTCGAGACCCCAGAGCGCGCAGGCCCCGGCCAAGAACAGGATCCCGGGCACCCCGCCTGCGGCGGTCTCCCCCTCGAGGCGCAGCACCGCAGCACCCAGTACGATGAAGGCGGCGGCCACCAGGGCGCGGCGGCTCAGGTGCTCGCCGAAGAAGAGCACGGCCAAGGCAATGGTGAGCGGCGCCTCCAGATTGAGCAGGAGTGAACCGGTCAGGGCGCTCACCCTCGAAAGCCCGAGCAGCATCGACAGCGGGGCCAGCACCCCACCCGCAAGCACCACGAGGGCAAGCAGCGGCACGTCACCGCGGGCGAGCCCAGCCTCACGACTCGGGCCAACGAAGAGCCGGTGTCCCCACAAGCCCAGCGCCGCGCCGAAGTAGAGCAAGCCCGCCAACAGGACGGGCTCGATCTCGACCAGGAGCGCCTTGGCCAAAGGCGCGGAAATGCCGAAAGAAGCAGCAGCGAGCAGGCCGAGAAGAGCACCGGGGAGCCGCATGGGAGAACGTTGCACTGCAAACCTTCGCGCGCCAAGCGCACACGCGACGTCAGGCCTGCGGCGGCAGCGACGAGACCGGTGACTTCCCGAGAAGCAGGCGTACGGCGGCCGACAGGCTCTGCGGCGTGAAGGGCTTGGCCAGGTACGACCAGTCGTCCTTCTGCTCGGCGCGGGCCGTCTCGATCGCAGTGGCCTGCGCTGCCAGGTAGAGAACCTTCACCAGCGGATTGGCGCGCACGAACTCACGCGCCAGCTCGGCGCCCGAAGCCTCTTGCAGGTGCGCGTCGACGGCGACCAGCTCGACCGAAGAGCGGTGCCGCGAGAAGAGTCGCCGACCTTCCTCGACGTTCGCGGCCTCGAGCACGGTGTAACCGCGCTCCCGCAAGATGCGGCTGGCCACACGCAGCACCGCCTCTTCGTTCTCCACCAACAGAATGGTCTCGTGACCGAAGCCCTGGGGCGGGACCGAGCCGGGCACACTCGGAGCGCTCTCCGGCAGCGGAAGGTACACGCGGAAGCACGTGCCCCTTCCCAGCTCACTCTCCACGGCGATATGGCCCCCGGCTTTGCGGACGATGCCGTAGACCGTAGACAGACCGAGCCCGGTCCCCATGCCGACGGGCTTGGTCGTGAAGAAGGGTTCGAAGATGCGTTGCTGAACCTCTGCACTCATCCCCGATCCCGTATCGGCCACGGACATGAGGACGAACCTGCCCGAAGGGAGACCACGCTCCTCCACATCGCTGAGCACGACCTCGTCCGTCGTGATCGTCAGATTGCCCCCGTTCGGCATCGCGTCCCGCGCGTTGATGGCGAGATTCAAGACAATCTGCTCGAGCTGCGTCTCGTCGGCGATGATTGCACCCACCCTCGGGGCGAGCTTGCTCTCCAGCACGATCTCGCTGCCGATGACGCGACCAAGCATCTTCTCGACATTGGAGACGAGACCATTCAGATCGACGGGGGCCTCGTGCGCTGGCTGATCTCGACTGAAGGCCAACAGCTGCTTGGTCAGGGACGTGGCTCGCTGCGCCGCGCCGAGCAGCTCGTTCATGTCTTCGTGTACCTGCGGCTTGTCCTGAGTGTCCGCCAGGATGAGTTCGCCGTACGTATGGATCACCGACAGCAAGTTGTTGAAGTCGTGCGCCACCCCGCCCGCCAGCTGACCGATCGCCTCCATCTTCTGCGCCTGCAACAGCTGCGCCTCGAGCAACCTTCGTTCGCTGACGTCCCGCAGCAGCGCCACGGCGCCGTTGACCCCGTTGGCGATACGGAGCGGCGTCGCGCTCACCACGATCTGCGCACCGGAGACCCGCTCGTTCCGCACGTACAGCTCGATCTCCGGAGCGTCCTTCCCAGCGGCCGCCAAGACGAGCGGGTTGTTCTCGGGGCGCAGCGGCGTCTTGCAGTCGCTCTCGTAGATGCCGTAGGCCTGCGACCAATCCGCCAGCCGAACCGGCTCAGCCGTCACACCCAGGATTCGTCGTGCCTCCTCGTTGAAAATCAGGAACCTTCCCTCCCGATCCGTGACGAGAACGCCTTCGCGCATGGCGTCCAAGACGGCGTTCAGCACCGTCGTTTGCTCGCGCAACGTTCGTCTCTCCGTCGCCAACTGCTGCCCGAGCCGGAACTGCTCGGAAGCCCGCACCACTTTCAGCAGCAGATCGTCCTCGCTCCAGGGCTTGGTAACGTAGGCAAAGAGTTGCCCGTCGTTCACGGCGCGAACCACCGCCGTGAGATCCGCGTAGCCCGTCACCATGATGCGCTGCGTGTCGTTGCCGGGATCCAACCTGGCCAGCAGCTCGTCTCCGGTAATCCTGGGCATGCGCTGATCGGTGATGAGCACGGCGACGTCGTGCCGCTCCGCCATGAACTGCAGGGCCTCCTCGGCCGACGCAGCCTTGGAGACGACGAAGCGCTCCGACAGGAGATCTTCCAAGGCCACGAGCACCTGGGGCTCGTCGTCCACTACGAGAATGTGTTCCTTGGCTGGCATCATGGCTGCATCCCTGCGCTGTGGTTCATCGGAAAGGAGAGGGTGAAGAGCGCGCCACCGCCCGGGGCATCGGAGACTTCCAGCACCCCGTCGTGCTTCTTCGCGATCGAGTAGCTGATGGAGAGGCCGAGTCCGGTGCCTTGGCCGACCGGTTTGGTCGTGAAGAATGGCTCGAAGACGCGAGACTTCAGCGCGTCGACGATG
>DATIDO010000298.1:0-3118 GCA_035456245.1 Polyangiaceae bacterium | reverse complement strand
GGTCCACGGTCGTTTCGCGGTCCGGAGGAAGAGCGGGGCCGATCGCCGTAGCCGCCACGGTCACCACCGCGGTCGCCGCCGAAGCTGCGGCCGGGGCCACCACGGTCACCACCACGGTCGCCACCGCCACTGCGACCGCCGCGATCGCCACCGTAGCCACCGCGATCACCGCCGAAGCTGCGGCCGGGACCACCACGATCACCACCGCGGTCGCCACCACGATCACCGAAGCCGCGGCTCGGACCACCGCCATCGCGGCGCGCGGGACGCTCGTCACCTTCGTCGCCGTCCTCGCGGTCGGCGGGGCGCGGGCGCTTGATGAACGGACCGGGGCGCAAGATGACGACGTACTCGCGGCGAGGCCGCTCGCGGAACGCTTGCTCGGCACCGTAGAGGAACAGAGGACGTTCCTGCGAGGCCACGGCGGTCACCTTCATCCCGTTCCAGCCAGCAGCCGCCTCGAGCAGCTCGTCGGCGTAGAGCGGACGCCGGTCGACGACCGAGTCGGCGATCACGATCACGGCGCGACCATCGCGGGTCAGCACGCGCCGCATTTCCTTGAGTACCGCGCCAATCTCGCGCTGCCAGAGCTCCGAGGCGTCCTCGAGCTGGAGGCGCCGGTAGGCGCGCCGCGCGCCGATCTCCTGCTCGGCCAGGCGGCTCTCCTTCAGGCCCAGCCAGCGCAGACGGTGCAGGTGATGGTCGAGGTAGTCGTAGACGCCGGGGTAGGGCGGCGAGGTGACGATCAGATCGATCGACTCGTCCTCGGCGTACTCCAGGAAGCGCGCGTCGGCGTGCTTCACGTAGCTCTTGGGTGTGCGCTCGGGCACGCGTGCGGCGTAGGCGTTGAGACGCTCACCCAGTTCGTTCGCCTTGTCGGCGAACAGCTGGATGGCGAAGCCGCTCGGCAGGCGGCGCGGGGCCTTCTGCCGGGTGGTGTCACCTTCCGAGTAGGCGAGCTTGGTCAGCGTGGAGGAAACGACCAGCCGCAGCGCGCGCGACAGTTCGTTCTTGGGCAACTGCTCGATGCCGTGGCTGATGCTGTCGAGCTCGAGCAGGATGTGAATCGGGTAACGGTCGCGGACGTCGTCGTCGTAGCGGCGGTACGGATCGGCCTTGGTCAGGCGACGCTCCTCGGCGACCTCGGCGATGTGGTAGGCGGCCTGCACCAGATCACTGCTGAATTTCTGCGTGGGACCGCGAGATTTCAGCCAGCTCAGCTCGACCGCGAGCGGGTTCAGATCGGAGCCGAAGGCCTCTCGGCCCAGGGCGCGCGCCTCCACCACCACGGTGCCGGAGCCACAGAACGGATCGAGCACGCGGGCACCCGGAAGTGACAGGCCGGCAATCAGGCCGGCCGCGGTCTGCGGGTGGAGACGCGCGGGGTAGCTGTGGAAGCCATGCACGTCGACCATCACCTCGGACTCGTCGGCGCGCACGGCGAGCGCCTGGGAGAGCGCGGCTTGCTCTTCGGGAGTTCCGCCGGAAAGTTCGATGCGGCCACCGACGTGGCTCAGCGCGCGGCGTTCGCGGCGCGGTTCCAGCGTGGGCTCCACTGGCCGACCGCCCACGGTGCGGGTTTCACCTTTGGGCTTGGCGTTGCCGTAGGCGCGCTTCTCGCGCTTGAAGGGAGCGATGCGCTCGGCCGTGCTCTTGCGCGGGCCGCTGGCCTTCTTGGGGGCCGTCTTCGTCGAAGTCTTCTTGGTGGTGGTCACGGGCGGTCCCAGCGCGCGGGGCGCTGCTCGGTAGGGCGCCGTGGGTCACAAGACCGGGCGACGAGTGGGGCTGGAAGGGGGAGCGGGGGGCGCAGGAACGGGCGCGCGGGGAACGAGGAACGGAGCAGAGGGGTCGGGCGGCCGCGCCCACGAAGGACGCGGCCAGCTCGACGCCTGGATATCACGGAGCGTAGCGGCGGTTGTACGCGAGCGACTGTTCGGTCCGTGCGATGGCCTCTTTGGCAGACAGAAGCTCACCGGTCGAGTCCCACGTTCCTTCCAGGAAGGCAGAGCGGGGGCCGTCGGGCATGCCGAGCGGGAAGCTCTGGCCTCCGACCGAAATGGTGCGCTTTTCCAGGTCGACCGTGACTTCGGCCGTGGGCTCGCGCTCGACGGCGCTCTGCAGCTTGTCCGCCACGTCCGCGGTGATCGTCGGGCAGGGGACACCCAGGGTCTGGCAGTTGCCGTAGAAGATCTCGGCGAAGGACTCGCCGACGATCACCTGGATGCCCTTGCCCCAGCGCACGATGGCCTGGGGGGCATGCTCACGGCTCGAGCCGCAACCGAAGTTCTTGTTGACCAGGAGCACGGTGGCCTCTTGGAACTTCGGCTCGTCGAACGGGTGGACCTTGCCCTGGCCGGACAGGCCCAGGCGGTCGTCCTCGAACGCGTGGTCTCCCAGGCCGTCGAAGGTGACGGTCTTCAGGAAGCGGGCGGGGATGATGCGATCGGTGTCGATGTCGTTGCCACGCAAGGGGATGGCGCGGCCCTTCAGAACGGTGCGTTTGCTGTCCATGTTCTCGATATTCCTTCTCGTAGATCGTCGGGCTCGTCGGCTCAGCTCTGTCCGAACAGCTCGCGGCTGTCGGTCACCTCGCCGCGGATGGCGGCGGCGGCCACCATGGCCGGGCTCATGAGCAGGGTGCGACCGGTGGGTGAGCCTTGGCGGCCCTTGAAGTTGCGGTTGGAAGTCGAGGCCGAGAGCTCACGGCCTTGCAGCTTGTCGGGGTTCATGGCGAGGCACATCGAGCAGCCGGGCTCGCGGAACTCGAAGCCAGCCGCAGTGAAGACCTTGTCGTAGCCACGCTCGATGGCCTGGCGCTTCACCTCGTGCGAGCCGGGCACGACGAAGGCCTTGACGCCCTCCTTCACGTGCAGACCCTTGCCGTCGAGCAGGCGGACGACCTCGGCCAGATCGCTGATGCGACCATTCGTGCAGGAGCCGATGAAGGCCACGTCGATCTTGGTGCCGCGGATCGGCTGACCCGGGACGAACGACATGTACTGGTAGGCCTCCTCGATGCCGGGCTTCTCGTCGTCCGAGAACTGGTCGAGCGTCGGGATGCTGCTGCCGACGCTGGTCGACTGACCGGGCGTGATACCCCAGGTGACCACGGGCTCGA
>DATIDO010000297.1:0-8283 GCA_035456245.1 Polyangiaceae bacterium | reverse complement strand
CTGTCCGGGCGTCGGCTCGGGCGGAGAGCCCTCTTCGTAGGGTTCGGCGGAGACCGGCTCGGGCTTGGGGATGCCGGCTACGCACCCGACGCAGAGCAGGAGCGCGAGGACGTTGGCGGCCCCCCCTCGCGTTACACCTCGCCGGATGACCGTGCTCATCGCCGGGGGGAACCTACAACGGCGTGGCAGCGAGGCACACGTGCGGCTCGGCCGCGGCAAACCCGGCCGCGACAACCCAGCCATGGCGAGCTGTCTGGCGGTTCGGCGGGGCTCGTTCTAGCCTCGATCCGTCATGCGGGGATTGGGTGCTCGGGGATTGCTGGTAGTGGCGGCCTGCGCGGGGTGGGGGACCACGATGGTGGCACGGCCTGCTGCGGCACAGACCGCCGAACAGAAGGGCAGCGCACGCTCGATGGCCGAGCAGGGCAAGGTAGCCTTCGAAGAGCAGCGGTACGCGGACGCGGCCGACCTCTTCCAGCGCGCCGAGAAGCTCTACCACGCACCACCGCACCTTCTCTATTTGGCCAAGGCCCAGCTTCAGCTCGGTCAGCTCGTCGAGGCGCGCGAGAACCTGCGCACCCTGGAACGTGAGCCGCTCACCGAGGCGTCTCCGCCCGTGTTCCTCGCGGCACGCGACGAGGCCACGCCTCTGCTCGAGTCGCTCGAGCCCCGCATCCCCTATCTCACGCTGCGCGTGAAGGGAGCCGACACCAAGGAGCTGGCGGTCACGGTCAACGATCAGCCCTACGATTCTCTGTTCGTGGGCGCGGCGCGGCCGATCAATCCGGGCCACTATCGCGTCCAGGCCAAGAGCGCGACGCTGGAGAGCCGCGTCGTCGAGTTCGACGTGGCCGAAGGCGAGAAGCCCAACGTGGAGGTCACCTTGGACGTCCCGCGTCCGGTCGCCGAGCAGCCGAAAGAGGCTGGACCCGAGGGCGGCGGGAGCTCCAAGGTCCCGGCCTACGTAGCGCTGGGCGTGGGCGCCGTGGGCGTGGGCGTGGGCGCTGCCTTCTCCATTCTGCACCTGACCAAGAGCTCCGACGCGCAGAGCGCCTACGACACCTGCGTGACCAACGGCAACTGCGGTCCCAACGACAGGACCTCGATCGAGGCCATGGACGCCGACGCGGCGACCTTCGGCACCGTCGCCCTGATTGGTTTCGGAGTGGGCGCAGTAGGCCTGGGCACCGGCTTGGTGCTCTTGTTCACCGGCAACGACTCGGCGCCGCCACCCAGTACGGGAGGCGTCACGGTTCGTCCGGTCCTTGGCTTCAATCGTGTCGGCCTCACGGGGACGTTTTGATCATGCGCACTGGCCACCTTTGGTTCGTTCCGTTCACTTGCTTGTCGGCCTTGGCCGCTTGGGCGTGTCAGGCGCCCGAGCGTGATTTCGCCGACTTCTCCGGCGATGACAAAGACGACGCCGACGCTGGCGGCGCACCGGGCGACAGCGATGGAACGGGCGGGTCGAGCTGGACGGTTTCCGCCCCGACCACCGGCTTGGTCGTGCTGGGCGCCGAGACGACGGACGGCGAGCGGGTGCTTTCGGTCCTTTCTGCGTCGAACGGCCAGGAGCTGTTGCGCGAACCGCTGCGCACAGCCGCCTTGGCCTACGACGAGAAGCGATTCCGTTGGTACGTGTTCACGGCCGCTCAGTTCCCGGCTGCCCAGGACGGCACCGCCGACCTCGAGGTGCGTGAGTACAGCGACGAGTTCCGCGAGTGGCGTACGGTGGGGAAGGCGACCGCTCTGCCGCCGCCGATCCCCGGAGGCGTCGTGGTGTTGAACGATCGGCTCGTGTACCTCTCCTACGAGGTCGTCGCCGACGTGCCCGTCACCTCGCTCACGTTGCTCGATATCTCGGACCCCACCGACATCGTGCAGCTGGACTCCCGCACGCCCGGCACCGATCGCGTGTTCGTCGGCGTCGCTGGTGCCCGCGGTTCGGACGTGGATCCGGAGGCGTCCGGCGGCCGAGTGAAGGTCATGGCCAGCCAGAACTGCACGGGCACGGATTGTGAGCTCCACGTGCAGCCGCTCTCGGTCGGCAACACCTTGGTCAACGGGGTGGGCTTCGCGTCGGGCACCTATACGGGTACGCCACGCTTCGCGCCGAGCGGCGATGAAGACACGTTCTTCACCGCGCTACGCCAGGTCAGCCCTTCCCGGTTGGCGGTCTTTCCGGTCAGTACCGCAGCAGGAACCGTCCTGAGTTTTCCGGCCGACTGGACCGGCTCGGCGGTGGCCGGCTTCGGCGTGTTGAAGTGCAGCGACGCCGCCGTCGTGGCGCTCTCGGACGACCAACGTCTCGCCGTGCTCGACTTGAACTCCTCGAACGTCGACAGCGTGGACCTCGGACACACGGGTGAATTCGTTGCAGTGGAGCCCTTCACGAAGTCCGCGATTGCGTTCCGCAGCGGTTTGCCCGCGGACGAAGCTCACCTGAGCTCGTTCCAAATCGAGCGCCTCTCCAGCACGACGCTGAGCATCGCGCAGCGTTCCACTTGGCAGCCTCCCGTCGATCTCGTCCCGCAAACGGTCGCGACCCGCCTGCCCGAGTCGGCGGACTGCCCCTGAGCCTGGCCCTCACGGGCACCGGGGTGGAAAATGACCTGTGCTGCTAGTGCAGGGAGATCATTCGTCTTTTGCCCCTGGCCAGAGTGCTGGATCCGGCAGGCTTGACCCTTCGCACCGGGCTCCGGATGATGGAGAAGCCATCTTTTCATCTGGAGCGGGGAATTAATCATGCGTCGTCCTATTTCATTCTGGGCCTGTACCGTCACCTTTACCTTCGTAGCTGCGGCGGGCCTGGGTGCCTGTGGTGGGACCGAAGGAGACACCGACTCGTCCGACGCAACGGATGAGGCTGCCACTGGCGGCACCAGCGGTGATGCCGACAGCGCGCAGGACGGCGGGGCGGGTGGCGGCGGCGGCTCGGGTCCCTGCGGTGGGATCGAGTGCCCCGACGACGACAACCCCTGTACCGAGGATGCGTGCAACCCCGACACGAATACGTGCGGCATTCCGCGTACGGGTAACTCGTGTGACGACGGCCTGTACTGCAACGGCGCCGACACCTGTGACGAGGGCGAGTGCACCGACCACTTGGGCACCCCTTGCGCTGGCGGACTCAGCTGCGACGAGGCCGCGAACGCATGCGAGTGCAACACCGTCGATGATTGCCCGGCGGAGAGCTTCAGCGCGTGGAGCGCTGACACCTACGCCGATCGCTGCGCGGAGGATGGCGCCAAGAGCCGCATCCACACGACCTATGCCTGCAACGAGGGCTCCTGCGTAGCCACCAACGCGCCGGAGAACGAGGCCGTGAGCCGTCCCGGCCCCTGCGACGGCCAGGCCTCCACGCCCTATTGCTACACCTCGGGTACCGAGTGCCGCTCGTGCATCAACGATGGCGCGGGCACGGATCCCGGCTGCAACGGCGACGCGCCGAACTGCTGCGGCGGTACCTGCCAGTCGAACCTTTGCACGGTCATCGTGACGATCATCAATCCGACGCTCGTCAGCACGAGCATCATCAACCCCACGACCATCGCCCCGGTCACTCTCGTCCCTGTCACTCTCGCTCCGGTGAGCCTCTGACCCCATGAGCGCTAGGAGCGCTCGAGCCGGTGAGTGCTCGAGCCGTCCAACGTAGAGAATGAACAGCCGCCTCGCGAGGGGCGGCTGTCGCCGTTCCATGCCCAGCTTCGACCGTATCCGCCAGCTGCCGTTCGGGCCCCGCGTCTCTCTGCGAGCACTGGGCATGTACCGCATCCTCTTGGGCGCCACCTGTAGCTACGATCTGGCTCGACGTTGGTGGGTGCTCGACGCCTTCGGGGGTGACCAGAGCCTCTATCCCCGAGCCCTGCAGCCGACGGCATTTCATTCGTTCGGTTGGCTGAGCGACGTGGGGACGGCGGGCACGCTGTCCTTGGCGATCGGCCTCTGCTTGCTGAGTTGCCTGCTGTTCACGGCCGGCGTGGCGACACGCTGGACGCGCTTCATGCTTCTGCCGGCGCTCCTGTTGGTGCACGACCGCTTTCCTGTGCTCACGACCGGTGGCGAGGTGGTGCTACATTGGAGTGCGCTTTACGCGGCCCTGCTGCCGGTCGGGGAGCGCTATTCCGTCGATCACTGGCGGGAGCGCAGGCGCGGCGTCACCGGCACCGAATCGAGCACCGAACCCAGCTCGGCGCGGACACCCATCGTCTGGCTCGTCTGGTTCCAGCTCGCGGTCATCTACCTGTTCAATTTCCTGGCCAAGGATGGCACGGCTTGGCGCGGCGGCTCTGCCCTGGCCCAGGCGTTGAACGCCACCAGCCTGTGCACGCCCCTCGGTGCTTGGATCGCCCGAGCCCCTTCGCATCTCCTCACTGCAGCCACCTACGGCACGCTCGTCCTCGAGGCGGCGCTGCCCTTGCTGCTGCTTGCGCCTTGGTTTCGCAAGCAGGCCCACGCTGCCGCTGCCGCCTCGATGGTGGCCTTGCACCTGGGAATCGTCCTGACGTTGGACGTCGGCATCTTCAGCGCGGCGATGCTCTGCCATCTGCCGCTCTTGTGGCACCCGGCCGACGAGCAAGGCCCCGAGCTGGCCATCGCCAGCTGGCATCGAAAGGCCCTGCCGGTGCTCTCGGCGCTGCTGCTCTACGTGATCGGGGCGCGGCTCAGTCACGACCTCGTGCTGTTTCGTCGCACCCCTTGGCCCTTCCCGGCGGCCCTCCACCGCCTCATGGTCCATTCGTACGTGATCCAGCCCTGGATGATGTTCTCACCCGATCCGCCCCAGTTCGATTCGGTGGTGGTCACGCACGCGGTGACGCGTTCGGGCCTGGTCTTCGATCCGTACCGACAGCGCATGTTCGGCGTGACACCGCCCTTGGCTTTCATGCCGGAGTCGGCCGTGCGCTCGCACCTGTTCACGCGCTTCGACAACCAGCTCACGACCGGCCGAGAGCCGCGAAGCATGGCGCTGTTCGCCGATTGGTCGATGCGCCAACACGCGCTGGGCCACCCCGATGATCCGGTCGAGTACCTCGACGTTTGGCTGTTCAAAATCGCCACGCAGCCCGGTCGGATCCTGCCCGACGCCGAGCTGGACGAGCGAGTCGGCGTTCGGCCCCTCCCGTTTCCGGACCGGTTGCCGGTGAAGGCGCTCGCTTCGCGCGGCGTGTGGCGCGCCGAGCTGGCCACGGATGGCTCGATTGTGCCCGACCAGACGCACGTGCACACGCCGGTGACCGCCAACTTCAGCGCCGGCTGTCCGTGGCTACGCATCGAGCTGGCCGAAGGCGCCGCGGCCGGCGCTCCTGCGCCGCGCATGGCCTACTTGCAGGCGGATTCGGCTGATTCATTCCTGCTCGAGGGCTCGCTCGACGGCACCCACTTCGAGCTCCTGACCAAGGTGCCCCCCGTCCGCAAAGCGTCGCAGCTGACGAGCCGCCTCGTCAGCTGGTCTCCACGGCCGCTGCGCTACGTGCGCGTGCGCCCCACCAGCGCGCGCAGCTTCTATTACTACCTGTCCGAGATCGCTCTCTTCGACCACGAGGTCACGCTCCCCGAGATCGCCAAGGCCCCGCTGTCGCACGACTACTACACCTCGCGCCAGCGGCCTTCGACGGCCGGCCTGATCTCGGCCGCGCGCACCGTGGACCCTGCCTGCCCGGCAGAACAGACGTACCGGGAACTGACGCGGTCGCACTAGCTCGAGAGAACCAAGCAGCGCGCACTCGGCCCCGCCGCCCGCCGCCCGCGCCGCCCGCCGCCCACGCCACCCGCCGCCCGTCACCCGCGCGCCCCGCGCCGCCCGCCACCCGCGCGCTCCGAGCCGCCAGCAGAGGTACACGGGCTGCACAGCCCACGACAGGGACTCAGCGTGCGGTGGCCAGTTTCGCCAGGCGAGCCTTGAACGAGCGTCCCTTGATGCGCCCGGCGCCCAGCACGGACAGAGCCGCCGGGACGCGATCGCGTGCGATGGCGACGTAGGTTTCGGCGGGGCGGACGTCGATCTTTCCGACCGCCTCGCCAGGAACCCCGCCTTCGCTGGTGAGCGCTCCGAGGATATCGGTCGGGCGCAACTTGTCCCTGCGACCGCCGGCGATCTGGATCGTCGCCATGGGTGCGAGCAGTCGAACGCGACCCTGGACGCGAGGGGGTAGGCCATCGATGCGCAGCTTGCGCTTGGCGTGGAGCTCGATGGCGCGCACACGCTCGACCGAGCGGGCCGTGAACAAGGTGAAGGCCATGCCGCGATGATCGGCGCGGCCGGTGCGCCCGACGCGGTGGTGGTGCACGTCGGGATCGGGCGAGAGCTCGAAGTTGATGACCAGCGACAGCTCTTTGATGTCGAGGCCGCGGGCCGCGACGTCGGTGGCAACCAGGACCGAGCAGCTCTTGTTGGCGAAGAGCAGGAGCACGTGGTCCCGATCGAACTGTTCCATGTCGCCGTGGAGCGCGGCGGCGCTGATACCGGCGGCCAGCAAGGAATCCACCAACTTCTGGCAGCTGGCCTTGAAGTTGCAGAATACCAGCGTCGACTCCGGCTGGTGTTCGGCCAGCAAGGACAACACCGCGCCCTCCGCGCCGCCCTCCTGGATCTCGAAGAAGCGCTCGTCGATGTCACGCGCCGTCGTCTCGGTGTCGACGGTGATCTCTTTCGGCTCGCGCTGGTAGCCCCGCGACAGCGCCCGCACCTCGTCGTTGTACGTGGCCGAGAAGAGCAGCGTCTGCCGCTGCGCCGGTGCGTGCTCGAGGATGGCGGCGATCGAGGCCTTGAAGCCCATGTCCAGCATGCGATCCGCCTCGTCCAGAACGACGACGCGCAGCCCAGCGAGTTCGAGCGAGCCCTTCTCGAGATGTTCGAGCACGCGACCGGGAGTCCCCACCACCACGTCGACACCATGCTGGAGCGACGAGCGCTGGGGACCGAACTGCGTTCCGCCACACAAAGACAGAATGCGCACGTTGGGCAGGGCGCGTGACAACCGGCGCAGCTCGCCCGTCGTTTGCTCGGCCAGCTCGCGCGTGGGGCAGAGCACCAGGGCTTCGACCTGGGTGCGACCCAGGTTCAGCCGCGAGAGCATGCCGAGCCCGAACGCGGCCGTTTTCCCGCTGCCGGTCTTGGCCTGCGCGATCACGTCGAGGCCGAGCAAGATGTCCGGCAGGACGGCAGCCTGGACCGGTCTCATCTGCTCGTAGCCGAGCGAAGCCAAATTTCCGAACAATGCGTCGGGCAACTGGAGCGAAGCAAAGTCCGTGTTCACGCGGGGGGCTGTAGCACGAAAGGGGTGCGTCGGTAGGCGAGCCTTCGTGGGGCTTCCGATCTCTCCAGACCGAGGGCCCTGCGGGCGTTGGGCGAGACGACCGCGAGTCGGGCGATGGCGCTCCATTCCAGGTACCAGCGCCACAGCTCGTCGAGAGCCTCTCGTTCTCGCTCCGACTGCGCCGCGTCGGGGCTGCGCGGGGGTCGCATCGCCAAAGCGTCGTCGAGCAAACGTCGACAGCGCGCTCGTTCCCGGGCATCGAGACCGCGAGCAGCGAGGGCTGCGCGGGCTTCGCTGGCTCGCGGACCATAGATTGGATCACCCGCTTCGAGCCGATCCAGTCGTTCGAAGAACACGCGCAGCAGCGGGTGGACCTGGATGCCCCGGCGGCGCCGCAGGTTCGAGAGCAGGGCCACGGCGACTTCTGGATGGCGCCGACCGAGCACACGTCGTGCCACCAAGAACCAACTCTGTAGCTCCTCGACCTGGCTGAGATTGGGCAGGCGTTCGACAGGCGTGGGTGCGGGGCCACGCGCCGTCGCCAAACGTCGAAGTGACTCGAACCCCTCGGACACGACGTGGGGGCCGAACCCGTGCGGTTCCAGCGCCCCTATCACTTCTGGCAAGCGCATGCCCAAGAGCAACCCCAGCGCAGCTTCGGCCTTCTGTTTCATCGTTCGTTTCATGGCGATCCTCCCGACATGCAGGCGGCGCCGCACTGCGCGGCGTCGTTGCCTCATGAGAGAGAAATCGGCCGCCCGACGGGACCGTTGCGTGAAATCGACAGGTCGACTCGCGGTAGCCGTGTGACCGAGAGGTGGTCCCCTCAGCCGTGAACGGGGTCGCCCTGCTTCGCGCTCGAAGCCCCGAGCGGCAGAGTGAGCGTTCGTAGTTGGTGGGAGCCGCGATTCGTTGGGGCGGGAGGTGAGGTCCCGAGGGAGCGTGCGAGCCGTCGCCGAGGGGCCTAGCGGGGCGCCGGCCACGACGGCGCGCCGGCACGATGCGCAACACCTGGAAAGCATTC
>DATIDO010000296.1:0-3427 GCA_035456245.1 Polyangiaceae bacterium | reverse complement strand
GCCCCCATGCCCGGAGACGAACGGTCGCAGCGCGGCGCGCTGCGCCTCCTCGTCCAAGCCCGGCCCTCGATCGCTCACGCTGCAGCATAGCGCTTGCCCGCTCTCGAGGTGGACCCGGATGCCAGCCCGTTCACCCGCCGCCCGCTCGGCGTTGCGCACCAGCTCCCTCAAGATTTGGGCGAGCACCGCGCGCGGTTGGGTGGTCGAACCCTCGCCTCGCACTTCGACCTCCAAATCCGGCCACTCCCTGCGCAGCTCGAGCGCCAGGCTGCCGGCATCCCACGGCCGAAGCTCCGCCAGCACCTGGGCGCTCAGCTCGGTCGACGTCATGCCGTGCAGGATCGCCTTCATGCGCTGCACCTCCTCCTCGATGCGCACCACCGCCTCGCGACGCGCGTCGCCCTCGAGGTACTCGAGCTCGCCGACCCAAAGCTGCACCGTGCCGAGCGGCGTCCCCAGCTCGTGAGCGGCGCCCGCCGCCAGTGCGCCGAGCGAGGTGACGAGGCGCTCTTGCTCGCGCTCCCCGGTCAGCGCCGAGAAGCGTTCCCGCTGTCGAGCCAACTCCTGCGCCATCTCGTGGAAGAAGTAGGTGACGAGGGCGCCGGCAACGGCCAGCGCCACGGCCATCCCTGCCACGTGATGAAAGAAATGACCGTGGTGCGCGTGGAGACCCACCTCGCCTGCGCTGCGCCAGAGCAGCAGCGCGAAGCCCGACACCGCTGCGCCTGCCACCAGCCACGTCCAGCCGCGTGACAGCAACGTCGCCAGCGCGATGGGCACGAAGTAGAGCATCGTGAACGGATTCTGCGCGGCGCCTGCCAAAGCCAGCTGCGCCGTGAGGCCCGCTACGTCGACCAGCAGGGCCCACCCCTGCCGAGTGGCCGACACACCCTCGCCCGACGAGCCGGCCGTCCGACCCAGAACTCCCGCGCAGGCCAGCCAGCCGCACAGCACGACGAGTGGTGGCCAGCTCGCCATCGCCGGGCTGCCTCCGAGCCAGGGCGCCGCCGGTGTAGGTAGAGCCACCAGCGTCGCGACCAGAGCCAGCGCGAGACGCGCCCGAAAGGAAAGGCCGGAGTGCACCTGGCCGACCTGACAAACCCGCGGGCTGCTGGCAAGGGTGACGACGTTCCTGCGACAACCGGTCGCAGCGCGGTCGTCCCTGCTACACTCGCGCTGGGGCGGGGGCATCGGCATCCGCCATTTCGATGCTGACGCCACCTCCGCCACATCTCGAAGGCAACTTTCGCGTCCTCGGCCGTTTGGGTCAGGGGGGAACGGCCGAGGTCTTTCTGGCTGCGCCGCTCGCCTCGCAGGACGCCGGAGAGCTCGTCGTGCTCAAGGCGTTGCGCTCGAATCTGCGCTTCGAACGTGAGTTCTACGAGATGTTCCTCAACGAGGCGCGTCTGGCGATGCGGCTCGAACACCCCAACGTGGTGCGCACGCACGAGGTGTTCGAGTTCCAGGGGCTACCCGTCATCGTCATGGAGTACCTGGCAGGGCTGTCGCTGGAGCAGCTCTCCGCCCGCTCGCCCGACGACAGGCAGCTACCGCTCGATCTCCACGTGTGGATCCTGGCCCGCGCGCTCGAAGGCCTCCACTACTCCCACGAGCTGACCGATTTCGACGGGACGCGTCTGAACGTCGTGCATCGCGACGTCAGCCCCCACAACGTCTTCGTCACGTTCGACGGCCGGGTGAAAGTCCTCGACTTCGGCATCGCCAAGTTGGCCAATTCCCGGGTCGAAACGGCCACCGGCATCATCAAGGGCAAGCTCCGCTACATGTCGCCCGAGCAGCTGAGCGGAGAGCCCGTCGATCGCCGCTCCGACGTCTTCTCGCTCGGAGTGATGATGTGGGAGGCGCTGGCCGGACAGAAGATGTGGTCGGGCATGAGCGAGCTCCAGGTCATGCGCGCGTTGACGGAAGGCAACGTCCCCGATTTGCGCGGAGCCCAGCCCGAAGTCGATGGTGTGTTGCGTGCCTTGGTGCTGCGCGCGCTGGCGCGTGACCCGGCCGATCGCTTCCAAACGGCGGATGCATTTCGTGCGGCGCTCGACGGCTATCTCTCGTCACGTCCGCCCATCGAGGCCAGCACCCTGATCGAGTACCTGCACCGAGGTTTCGACGACGAGCGGCGGAGGACCGAACGTCTCATCGAGGAGCGAATGCACGAGCCGGAGGACGGCAGCCGTCCGCCATTGAGTCTGGGCGAGCGCGATCTCCTGGGCGCCACGACGACGGCTGGGACCATGACCGCTTCGCGCCGCAACCGCTTCAACGCGCCCCAACGCGCTGCCCTCTGGGGTTGGCTGGGGGCCGCGCTGCTGGTGGGCTCGTTCGTTTGGGCCACCTATGCCTGGCTCCACTCCGCTCCGGATGGACGGGCGACGGGCTCGGGAGGCGTGGCCGGTCCACCCACCCAACCCCCCAGCCGCGCGCTCGAGATGCGGGTGACCGTCTTCCCCCAAGAGGCTCGAATCGAACTGGATGGCCGGCCCCTCGGCGGCTCACCCATTCGCTGGCAGGCCCAGTTCGATCCCACCACCGAGCACCGTCTCGTGGTCACCGCCCCTGGTCACGTCCGCCAGGAGCGTGCGCTTCGGTACGACAACAACAAGGAGCTGGTCATCGCACTGGAGCGGGAGCCTTCGACGGCTCGGGTCGCCCCTTCGGCGGGCGCGGGCACGTCCAGTGCCCCACCCTCCCAACCACACACCCAACCAACTCCCACACCAGCCGACGTGTCGGCACAGGGCAGGCCCGAGGTCTCGCCTTCAGCCTCGGTGGACGGCTGCGATCCGCCGTTCACGATCGACGAGCGCGGGATCAAGAAGTTCAAAGCCGAGTGCGTTCGCTGAGCGATGTGCTGGCAACCGCCGCTGGCACCGCCGCGCTTGCTCCACCGCGCTTGCTCGACGGCACCGTGCAATGCGGCGCAGCCGCCGCGCGTGCGTCAGCCTGCTTGCACCCTCGCTGGAATGGCCGCCCCGCCGGCCTGACGCCCCGCCTGAAGTTCCCCACGCACCTTGCCTATTACCTATGCAAGGTTCGCCGATCCGCCGATCGACGGCTTTAGTCACCTGGCTGGCGGTCGTTCTGGACGGACTCAGGGCACACCGTAACTCATCACAGACACCGAGGTTGCCCACATGGACCTCGATGTGGTGGGGCGGGTGAGGGTCACCCACGATCCTGCGTCGCAGTTTCGCCAGCCCTTCCCTCCGACTAGGTAATCATTCAACACTTCGAGCTACGCCTCATGTTCGTACCCACTGCCTCGGACGTCGCTCCCTCCTTCCGTCGTGCGCTCCTGCGCATTCTCCTCTCGGGTTCGAGCTTGGCGCTCGTCGGCCTCGCAACGACTGGATGTGAGTCGGTTCCGATCGTGGGTGTCGACGATGGCTCGGCCGACGAAGATGGCCCC
>DATIDO010000295.1:0-2309 GCA_035456245.1 Polyangiaceae bacterium | reverse complement strand
CCCGGGGAGGACGACGCCCACGGTGGGCGGCGCGAAGGGCCCGTCGGTGACGAACACCGAGAAGTAGAGAAGAACCGGGAACACCAGGTTCATCACCGGCCCGGCCAAGATCACGATCAAGCGCTTGTAGGCGGGCAGGCTCTCGAAAGTCCGCTTCTTGTCCTCGGGCAGGACCAGGTCGCTCTTCGACTCCTCCAGCATCTTCACGTAGCCGCCGAGCGGGATCAGCGAGATGCAATACTCCGTCTCCCGGCCGCTGAGGCGCAGGACCTTGGGCCCGAAACCCAGGCTGAAGGTGATGACCTTCACCCCGAACGCCTTGGCGAACAGGAAGTGACCCAACTCGTGCACGAAGATGAGCGAGCTGGTCAGGATGACGAAATAGACGAGATCCATGCGCTCGGGCCGGCCTTGGAGTAGCCTTGCACCGTCCCGTGAACAAGCCGCCCGCGCAAAGTGCCGTAACGCTGAACACGCTGATGATGCCCGAGCACGCCAACCACCTCGGTAACGTGCACGGCGGCGTGTTGATGAAGCTGGTCGACGAGGCCGCCGCCATCTGCGCGATCCGCCACGCTCAGAAGCCTGCGGTGACCGTGGCCATGGACTCGATGACCTTCAAGCAGCCCGTACAGGTGGGCGATCTGGTCACCTGCGCGGCGCGCGTCGTCTACGTCCACAAGAGCTCGATGGAGATCGAGGTCCACGTCACGGCCGAGAATCTGGTCAGCGGGACGGTCACCCACACCAACTCGGCCTTCCTGGTGTTCGTGGCGCTGGGCCCCGATGGCCGAGCCGCCGAGGTGCCGGGCCTGGTGCTGGAAAGCGACGAGGACCGCCGTGCCTTCGAGGCGGGTCAGGCCCGCCAGGAACGGCGCCTGGCGGCCCGGCGTGACGCCAAGGGCCCCTGAGACGGAGCCCCCACCTCGGGGCCACTCGAAATTCCGCGCGATTTCGCGCCCCCATGCCGGTCGCCCGGGGCCAAAAAGCCGGCGCGGCCCCTGGCGTGCCTCGCCGAGCGACACTAGGTTCCCCCCGCCATGTTGACCTGGGTCGCCAAGCTGTTCGGCACGTCCAACGAGCGCGCCGTGAAGGGCCTTCAGCCGCTCGTCGCGCGCATCAACGACCTGGAGAAGGGCATCCAAGCCCTCTCCGACGACGAACTGAAGGCCAAGACCCCTGCCTTCAAGGAGCGTCTGGACCGTGGCGAGCCGATCGACGCCGTGTTGGCCGAGGCTTTCGCCGTCTGCCGCGAAGCCTCCATCCGCGTGCTCGGCATGCGTCACTACGACGTGCAGCTGCTCGGCGGCATGGTGCTGCACCAGGGCAAGATTGCCGAGATGCGCACCGGTGAAGGCAAGACGCTCGTCGCCACGCTGCCCACCTACCTGAACGCGCTCGAAGGACGCGGCGTTCACGTCGTCACCGTCAACGACTACCTGGCTCGGCGCGACGCCGAGCAGATGGGTCGCCTCTACAACTGGCTCGGCCTGACTACCGGCGTGATCGTCAGCCAGCAGCAGACGGCCGAGAAGATCCGCGCCTACAAGGCCGACATCACCTACGGCCAGAACAACGAGTTCGGCTTCGACTACCTGCGCGACAACATGAAGGACAGTGCCCTGGAGCACGTCCAGCGCGCGCTGCACTTCGCCATCGTGGACGAGGTCGACTCGATCCTGATCGACGAGGCACGCACGCCGCTCATCATCAGCGGCCCGGCCGACGCAGCCAGCGAGAAATACCGCACGCTGAACGAGGTGGTGGCCCGCCTGGTGAAGGACGAGCACTTCAACGTCGACGAGAAGGGCTACTCGGCCACGTTCACCGACGACGGCATCGAGCTGGTGCAGAAGCTCACCGGCCTGCGCAACCTCTACGATCCGATCAACATCCAGAGCCTGCACATCCTGAACCAGCTGCTCAAGGCACACGCGCTCTACAAGCGTGACCAGCAGTACATGGTGTCGCCGGATGGCAAGGTACTGATCATCGACGAGTTCACCGGCCGCGTGCTGGCCGGCCGTCGTTGGAGCGACGGCCTGCACCAGGCGGTCGAGGCCAAGGAGAACGTGCGCATCCAAGAGGAGAGCCGCACGATGGCCACCATCACCTTCCAGAACTTGTTCCGGCTCTACAAGAAGCTGTCGGGCATGACCGGTACCGCCCAGACCGAGGCGGCCGAGTTCATGAGCACCTACAAGCTGGACGTCGTCAGCATCCCGACGAACCGGCCGATCCAGCGCTCGGACTCCCACGACGTCGTCTACAAGACCGAGCGCGAGAAGTTCAACGCGGTCGTCCGCGAG
>DATIDO010000294.1:0-4888 GCA_035456245.1 Polyangiaceae bacterium | reverse complement strand
CTACACCAGCACGTTCAGCGACCGCGAACTACACCAGCACGTTCAGCGACCGCGAACTACACCAGCACGTTCAGCGGACGCGAACTACACCAGCACGTTCAGCGACCGCGAACTACACCAGCACGTTCAGCGACCGCGACCGCGCTTCGTGCGTTGAACGAAGTCGATGAAAGCGCGTAGGGCGGCCGGCGTATGTCGACGGCTCGGGTAGTAGAGGAAGGGACCGGAGAAGCTGAGCCACCAAGGCTCGAGGACGGGAATCAGATCCCCCGACTCGAACAACGGCGTGAGCCAATCGTCGAAGAGATAGACGAGCCCGGTCCCCGCAGCAGCAGCAGCCACCAGCAGATCCACGCCACTACCGAGGTTGGCCGAGAGTGGGCCGCTCGGCTCGAGCCGAAACTCCTCGCCATTGCGCTCGAACTCCCAGGCAATCGGCGCGCCGTTCGGGAAACGTAGACGCAGGCAGGTGTGCTCGAGCAGATCACGCGGGTGGCGGGGGCGACCATGTTGCGCGAGGTACGCTGGCGACGCAGCCAGCGCGCAGCGCTGTTTGCGGGGACCGATCGGCACCGCGATCATGTCCTTGTCCAGGGTTTCCTCGTAGCGAATGCCCGCGTCGCAACCCGCCGCCAGGATGTCGACGAGGTGATCGTCAGCGGTAACGTCGACCCGAATGTCGGGATAGGCCGCGAGGAACGCTGGCAAGATGCTGGGCAGCACGACGCGGATGGCAACGGTGGGGACGTTGAGGCGCAGCGTGCCGGCAGGCTTGTCGCGGGAGCCCTTCACGACGTCGAGCGCGGAGACGATCTCTGCGAGCGCGGGTCCCAGTCGTTCGAGCAAGCGCTGTCCCGCCTCCGTCGGCACCACGGTTCGCGTCGTTCGATGGAGGAGCGGGACGCCAACCTCGGCCTCCAGCCGACGCACGGACTCGCTCGCCGCGGAGGCGCTCGTGCCGCTGATACGGCTGGCTTCGCGGAAACCACCCGCCTGGGCTACCGCAGCAAAGACGCGAACATCGTCGAGACTGAGACTCATTGTGCGCCATTCCGCACAGGCTGTGCAGATTGTTATCCATTATCGTACACGAGCTTCGGCTCTACCGTGAAGACATGAACCACCTCACCAAGAGCGGAACCCATCGGATCGGCGACCGCACCGTTCACCGCCTCGGCTATGGGGCCATGCAGCTGGCAGGGCCCGGGGCCTTTGGCCCGCCTGCCGATCGCAAGGCTGCCGTCGCGGTGCTGCGTGAAGCCATCGAGAGGGGGGTCGACCACATCGACACGAGCGAGGCTTATGGCCCCCATGTCACCAACCAAATTCTACGCGAGGCTCTGCACCCCTATCGGCGCGAGCTCACCATCGTGACCAAGGTGGGAGCGCGACGAGGGCCACAGGGGTCCTGGGAGCCCGCCTGGTCGAAGGCGGAGATCGAGACTCAGGTGCACGACAACTTGCGTGGCCTGGGCCTGGACGTCCTCGAGGTGGTGAACCTCCGCGTCATGTTCGACGCGCTGCGGACCGTGGAGGGATCGATCGAAGAACCGCTGACTGCCCTGCTCGAGCTGCAGCGCCAGGGCAAGGTGCGTCATCTGGGTCTCAGCAACGTCACGGCGACGCAGGTGCAGCAAGGCCGCGCTTTGGGCGATATCGTCTGCGTCCAGAACTATTACAACCTGGTGCACCGGCACGACGATGAACTCATCGATCAGCTGGCTGGCCTCGGTATTGCCTACGTGCCGTTCTTTCCCCTCGGTGGATTTTCCCCCATCCAATCCGAGGCCCTGTCCACCGTCGCACGCCAGCTGAGCGCCACACCGCAACAGGTCGCGCTCGCTTGGCTGCTCCAACGCTCACCCAACGTGCTGCTGATCCCCGGGACGTCGAGCGTCACTCACCTACGGGAGAACCTGGCGGCGGCCGAGCTCGAACTCCCCGAAGCCGCCCGAATCGCTCTGGACCGAATCTAGCGCGACCCAAAACTTCGCCGATTGGCTCGAGCTCAATCCGACGTGCCCCGCTCTGGACCGAATCTAGTGCGGCACAACACTTCGCCGATTTCTCGAGCTCAATCCGACGCGCCCCGCTTGGTCGGCGGCACGTGGCTCAAATCGATCGCGAAGCGGAGACGTGTCGCCACACTGGGCGGCGGGGTGACCGCACCCCACCCAGTGCTCCCCTCCAAACAGCCATACAGACGCCAAAGATCCGGGTTCTTCTTGCCAACGACGAGGCCTCGAGAGACCTGGCCTTGTGTCTGAACCAGATACTCCAATTCGACGTGGAGCCGACGGGGGGTGAGTTCGTTCTCTTCCAGCGAAGTCCTGTAGCAGGAGCGAAATATCGCCGGCATGTTCTCGGCGATCTCGTCGATGTGTCGCCGCTCCAGCGAACCGGAGACAATCACGGCGGGCGCGACGTGAGCGGCAACCTCGCCGACGGGGCGCTCGACCCGTTCCGTAGTGAGGTTGCTGTAGAGTCGCCCATTGTACGACGCACCGACATCGCGGTCTGCGACGGGTAGAGTCTGGGCCGTGAGCTTCCCGCTGAAGAGCTCGATGAGCTGTCGCTCGCGCTCTTCGCTCGACACTCCTTTCGCGCTCGGGCCCAAGATGCGCTCGTCCGACGCAGCCACGCCCGGCACGTCGGGTCCCCCGGGTGGCGCACTGTTGGCCGGAGCCCCGCTGGCAACCGCCGCAGCCGGCGCACCGGCAGCCGGCGCGTTTTCCGCTGGCTTGGCGCTCGGGCTCGGCGCCGACTCATGGCGACAGGCCAACATCAGCGCCGTGGCGACCATCAAAACGGCCTGGCGCGTCACGGTGTCACCTGAGGATCGAGCGAGGCCATCAGCTTGCGGCTCGATCCGAGCGGCGGTGGTGGCCCCGGCAGTTGTGGCACCATTACGATGTCGCCAAAGCCCGCGCGACTGCGCTTCTGATCCTCGAATGTCTGGATCGTGAGCGATGTGTCATCGCGGTCCCCTGGCAGCAAGGCTCGCAGTTCGTCTCCCAAGAACGTTCGCAGTTCCTCGCGAGCCAGCCTGTCAGAGCCGTGCTGTGCCAAAGGGCGCACGAAGTGGGGAACACCTCCGCTTGCCGCCGGTTCGAACAGACTGAGCGGCGTGTACTCGCGCGTCGAGACGAGCCAAACCGCGAGTTCCCGCGGGAGCGAACTCGGGGGCGCGTGAGCTGGCTCACGGTAGGGGTAGTAGGGCAGCGGCGAGGCAAAGCTTATGCGCAACGTCTCGGCTCGCACCGCCTGGCTGCCGACATCGCTCGCCTGTTGCTCGTAGCGCAGCGCCGCGAAGTAGAAGCCCAGCTTCACGTAGTGCGCGAGCCACGACTGGGCATGGTCGGGCACGACCAGTTGGTTGTCGTCGAACCACTTCTGCAAAGCCCGGGTATCGCTGGCCGTGAGAACGAACGCGGTGAAGCTGCCGATCCTGCTGCGCGAGAGCACCGCCACGCCTTCACCGGATCCGTGGCCTCCACCCAATCTGCCTGCGCTCGAGAAGCCGGGGACGAACTCACGCACGGGAAACCGCGCCGCCAGTCGCTCGAATGGGCTCTTGGCGATCTTGGCGACGACTGGTTTCTCCGGAACGGGCACCACGAAGCCGAAGCCTGGGCTCGGATCACGGATGGCAATCGAGCGGATGAAGTGTTCCTGGCCGCGCTCCGGGTCGAACAGGATCAAGGTCTGCTCGACCTGCAGGGAGGGCACCACCTTGGTCGCGCGAGCCACGAAGGCCCCGCACGGCGTAGCCTCACTGCTGAAGCTCGCGACCGCGAGGCATGAACACAACGCAAACCACAGACGCGCCTTCCTCACTAGACGCGGCGCCGTCACCGGGCGCGACGCTGTCAGCGGGCGCGACACCATCACCGGGCGCGACGCCATCGATGGCGTTTGCGGCTCGCTCGCGCGACCCCTGGTCGCCGGGAGCGCCACCCCTCCGAAACGAAGTCGACTACTGCTCTGCATGTGTTCCCCCCGTGACCGAGCCGCGTTCCCCTATCTCATCGACTAGTTCATGGACACAGAGCCCGGCAAGCCTCTCGACGCCTCACCCTGGTTGAGGTTCCCGCGACGCCTCACCCCGACGCCCTCACCCTGGTTGAGGTTCCCGGTCGGCCTACTTCCCCCGCTCGGCGTGTATTTCCTCGGCAACCGCTCCAGTCCGAACAGAACTCTTCTCCTCAGCCATTAGCCGATGGAATGGCAACCTGACCCAACGCGGTTTCGCGTGGGTTGGCAGCTCGGTATGTTGTAGTTACGCGGACAGCAGCTCGACGCCATGGACGACGCGCATCAACCACGTGGCGCGCGGAAAGGGCACGGAGCGCATGCCCTGCCGCCAAGCGTCGAGTGCGTCCCGGTAGGCGGTGCGGAACGCGCGTAGTGCTCTGACTGCTTCGAAGAAGGCGTCGCGTTGTCCGCGTCCGACGGCGAAGGTCGGGTTGAGCGAACGAATGGGCTCCCAGCTTCTGGCGCGCTTGAACGGTGAGAGCTGTTTGAGAGCGCGAGCGCCAACGACCAACCAGCCACTCGCGCGAACACGGGTCGCTGCTTCGGACTCGATGCGCGCGAGTTCATGCTCGACAGCGTGGCGGATTTCCTCGTCCGTCATTCGTCGAATGGGAGGCGCGACGACCTCGAGCGTGGCGAATTCGGGCCAGTTCGGGTTCTGTTCGTCGAGCCAAAACGCTGGCCTTCTGGCGCGCCATCGGGCTTTTCCGAGGTCCTTCGGAAGCGTCGTGACGCCGGGCCAATCGGAAGCTCGCCTAACGAGACCAGCGGCGACAGGATTCGCAGCGACGTACGCGAGCTTCTCGAGTATTGCCGTTCGAGTGCGGAGTTCGACCGTCGACGTCTTCGCTTC
>DATIDO010000293.1:0-7390 GCA_035456245.1 Polyangiaceae bacterium | reverse complement strand
CCGTCGGCATGCTGCCGTTCCCCGTCACCTTCTTGCTGACGGATGTGCTCAACGAGTTCTACGGGCCGCGCCCCGCTCGTTTCGTCACGTTCCTGGCCTTCGGCATGGCCATCCTGGCCTTCGTCATCATCTACGTGGCGGGAGCCGTCCCCATCGCGGAGTTCACGCGCGCCGCCGACTGGCAAGGCGTGAACGAGGCAACGTTCGCGAACGTATTCCTCGGCTCGCAGCGCATGCTGCTCGCTTCGTTGGCTGCCTTCATCGTCTCGCAGTTGGTCGATATCGCCGTATTCCATGCGCTGAAGCGCTGGTCGGGCCGGCGGCTGCTTTGGCTGCGCGCGTCGGGCTCGACCGCCGTCTCCCAACTGGTCGACACGGTGGTCATCACCTTCGTGGCCTGGAGTGGAGTCCTGCCGCCCGGCAAGATCCTCAACATCATCGTCTCGGCCTACGGTTTGAAGGTCCTCATCGCGCTCGGACTGACGCCGGCGATCTATCTCTGCCACGCGCTCGTGATTCGCGGACTCGGCTTGGAGCCGATTCGGCTGGATGCCGCGAACGCAGCGTCGCAGTCCTCGGACGCCTAGCAGTCCTCGAACTCCTGGGTCCCGTTGGTGGGGTCGTTGGTGCGGACCGACGCTTTCGCTCTGGACCCGGCTACCGCCGCCGTGTCAGCCTGCTCGCGTTTCATGGGGACGAAGACAGGCTCTCGCGTGGCGGGCGCGGCGACGATCGCTGTGACGTGTTGCCTGTTGACGTCCGTCGCCCGGGCCGAAGTCGCTGCGGCGGGCAGCCCAGCGGGAGGAAGTTCGACTGCTGCGGCGAGCCCTGCTGCTGTTGAGAGCGGCGTTGGTGGCAGCTCCGCCAGTGCTGGCAGCGCCGCCGGCGCCCAGCCGACCGCCGCCCAACCCGCAGCCGAGTCTTCCGACGCCAAGCCGGCCGGTGCCGCTGAGCCTGCCGCCGCTGAGCCTGCCGCTGCCGAGCCTGTCGAGGCGGACGGCGCCGACGAGGGCAACGAAGAGTGGTCCGAGCCCAGCCCCTTGGTTTACTACCCGGAGATGCCGGCGCTCGGTCAGGTCGGCTGGGGCCTCGGCGTCTTCTACGACGCCATCGATCCCCAGGTCGTCTACGGCATGACCACTCGCGTGCCCCAGCTGCAGGGTGACGTACGCATCGGCCTGGGAGATGGCTGGTCCTGGCTCGGGCACCTCAACACGCTGGTCGTGGTGAACGAGCTGACCACCGGACCTGCGTACGCGATCTCCTCGGGGCCCTTGGCCCTCCAGCTCTCGCTTCCGCTGGGCGCCTACTTGGGCTTCCTGGACGGGTTCGGTTTCGACGCGACCTACGTCATGGCCATGGCGCGCCCGGCGCTCACCCTCGGTTTCCGCACGGGTGATGTGGCTGCGTCGCTGCGCGGCGAGCTCATCCTGTCGAGTCCCGAGTTCGTGACGGTCGGCGAAGTGAGCAACCAGCTGGATTCGAGCGGGCCGCTGACGGGCTACATGCTCTCGCTCCTGCTGGAGAACCGCTTGTCGAGCGGCAACGCCTGGTACCTGGGCCTGGCCTGGGCAGCGACTCGCGCCAGCTATCAGATGTGGCTCCTCTTCCCCGATACCCAGGGGCTCTACTCCTATCCTCGCATTTCGGTGGGCTATGAATTCTGACCGCCGCTCCCCCTTGGCGCGCTGGGTCCTGTGCTGGGCTGGAGCCCTGGCACTCGGTTGCTCCCAAGCACCCGAAGGGGCCGTGCCCGCGTTCCCCGATGGCGGCCTGCTCCGAGGAGCCGGCGTCATGGAGCGTCAGCGTTTGCTCGCCGCCGAGGGGCTCTTCGACGTCGAATCGGGCGAGGACCTGTTCGGCCCCGACGTGGCCATCCGCACCAGCATCGACACGCTGACCATCACGTCCGGTCAGGACGGCCGCTACGCCGTGCTCCGCACCGGCTGCCTCGACAATGGTCGCGCAGTCTTCGAGGGTTACTGGCATGGTCCGCGCGACAGCACCTTCGGTCTGATCCGCCTGTGGGGACGAGATGCCCAGGGTGGTGCGGCGCTCTGCAACGGAACGCCTTTGCAAGCAGGCGACGACTGGCAGCTGTCGGGAACCTACGGGGAAGGCGAGAAGGCCCCCTCGGTCGTCGTCTCGCTCCGCCGCACGGCTCCACTCAAGCCCTTCCGCGGTCGGTTCTTCTCCATCGGTCACCGTGGCGCGTGCGAGAACACCGACGACTGCGGACCCTCGAGCAACGGCCTGGCGTCGTTTCGTCTCACCGACCAGATCGGCGCCAACGCAGTCGAGATGGATCTGCACCTGACGCGCGATGGCGTCCCCGTCATCTTCCACGACGCTTCGCTGAGCGGCAGCTTGGTGGAGGGCGCATTCTGCCGCGGCGAGATCGCCGACACCTCGTTGGCCGAGTTGCGCGCCAACTGCACGCTCCAAAATGGTGAGCCCTTCCCGACGTTGGAAGAGGCGCTGCGTACCGTAATCGACGAGACCGAGCTCGAGCTCATGTACCTCGACACCAAGGCGGCTGCCGTGGTGGAGGTGATGATCCCCATGGTGCGCGCCGAGAACGAGCGGGCACGCAAGAAGGGGCGCCTGTTCCGCGCGCTGGTTGGCCTGCCCAAGGAGGCGGTGACCGATGCCTGGAAGGCGACCGACACCACCGGGGTGCCGTGCCTGCTCGAGTACGATCTGGACCTCGCCCTCGAGCTGGGGTGCGTGGCTTGGGGTCCGACCTGGACCGCGGGGCCGCTCGTCGCCGACGTCGAGCGAGCGCACGCCGCGGGGCTCGGCGTCTTCTACTGGACCATGACCCAGTCCAACTTCATCCAGGACTTCCTGGAGCAGGCCAAGCCCGAGGGCTTCGTCACCTCCCGCACGGGCATGGTCTTCTACCTCTACCAGAAGTACGGCACCGTGCCGGAGCCCTGGCTCTTCCCGGAGGCGCCATGAGCAGGCCGAGCGCACGCTTCGCAGCTCTCGGGGCGCTTGTGTCATTCACGGTGTCATTCACGGCGCCGCTCGCGGCAGCGCTGGTGGCTGCGGCAGCGCTGGTGGCTGCGTCACCCGGTCTCGCCGTAGCGGCGGAGCCGATGAAGGAGCCGGCGAAGGCCCCCGAGCCCGCGAGCGCGCCCGAGCCTGCATCGGCACCGGAGCCCGCTCCCGTGCCGGAGCCCACGGTGGGGGGTGACTGCCGCGCGCCACGTCGAGCCGAGCCGGTGGGGACCCCGGACTACGTCGCGGAAGAGGAAAGCACCGCCACGGCCACGACCGAATCGGCGGATTCCAACGAGCCGACGCCTCGGCACACTTTCCAGCTCAGTGGTTCGGTCGGCCCCACCGCCTACTTCGGCGCTGCGGCACGTCCGGATCTCTCCACGTCCTATTCGGGCGCAGGCGGCTTCGTCGAGTTCGCCTTCACCTACAAGCCCCGCTACTTCTTGGCGCCTCAGCTGGCGCTGACGTGGGTCGACTTGGCGCGTGGCGGCACGGAGCTGCCGACGGCTGGAGGCGGCACGGAGCACCTCGGCCAGCGTCTGTCGGTGTTCTCTTTCACGCCCGCGCTGGTGGTGGATCTCGGGCCCTTGCGGCTGCGTGGTGGCCTCGGATTCACGACGGCCAACCTGGTCAACTACAGCGACGGTCAGGCGCACGGCACCTCGCAAACGGGCCTCACGACCGAGGTCGGCGTGGACTACGCATGGGTGGTGTTGCCTCGCTTCGCCTCGCTCATCGGCGCCCGCTTCGTCAGCGCGCCGGGTCTGGATCTGAACTACCTCGGCTTCTCGCTCGGCCTGCGCGGCGACGTGTTCGTGATTCGCTGAGACTGCTCGAGCGCGCCGACGACGTCGCCTGTTTCAGCTGCCTGCGTGGTGAACCAGGTGGGCTTCGCCGCCCTCGGCGCTACCGCTGAGATCCAGCTCGACCACGATGCGCGAGCGCTCGCGGCGACAGACGGCGTCCGGTCCGCTGCGGCAGGTGTAGTAGCTCAAGGTCAGCTCGGCGGGACCCGCTGCGCCGTCACTCACCACGACGGGCAGACGCAGCGGCAGCCGCGCCCGAGAGAGCTCGGTGCGGATCGCTTCGGGAAACGACAGATCTTGGCCGCGGGCCTGCACCTGCAGAGGGGAGCCTTCACTCAGCTTGCTGCCGGGCTCGGGGACCAAATCCACCAAGAGGGTGCCACGTCCAGGCCCCAGCTGACCGTCGGCGCGAGCGTGCACGAGGCGCGCGGGGGGCTCGACGGCTGCTTGCGACGGCCCAGCCTGCGAAGGCATGGCTTGCGATGGGCCTGCTTGCGACGGCGCTGCCTGCGATGCGTCGGGTGAGCCGGCGCTGGGAGAACCCGCGCTGGCCGAGCCGCTGGGCTCACAGGCGGGCAGTCCCATGCAGAGCAGCAGGGCGAACGAAGCGAAGCGGAGAGTCATGCCAACGAGTACGCGCCAGCATGACTCATGGTTTCGCCCGGGGCCAGGTGGCCCCGATCCGGTCACTTCTTGGCCGAAGCCGCGCCCAGCTTGGACAAATCCTGGAAGACCACTTCGTCCTTCTGGAACAGCGGGACCAGCAGGCGATTGCGCTTGCTGTCGTAGCCGATGTCCGCCGGCGAGGTGAGGCCGGTCATCAGCTCCACGAACTCACCGCCCGGATCGCCGGCGAATACCGCCGCACCTTCCCAGGACGACACCAAGAGGGAGCCCGACTTCGTCTGCACGATGCCGTCGTTCGAGCCCTTGGGCAGCTTCTGCACGCGATCCTGCTTGCCCTTGTCGTCGACGAAATAGAGCTCACCGCTGCCGAAGGTCACCACCCACACGCCGCCTTCGGCGGCGAGCAGGCCGTTGGGGCCCGCCAGCTTCTTGTTGGCGACCAGCTTCTTCGGCTTGCCCTTCACCAGCTTGTAGATGGCGTCCTTGCCGGTGGAGGCGAACGACTTGTCGAGGGCCGAATCGCTCACGTACAGGCTGCCATCGAGCCCTTCGGCGATGTCGTTGAGGAACGAGGCGCCCGCGATCGGGATGTCACCCTTGGGCGCGCCGGTGGTGGAGTCGAAGGTTCGCACCGTGTCGATGTCCGCGACGTAGAGCAGGCCCGCCGAGATGGCCATGCCCTTGGGCGCGTTCAGCTTCACGCCGTTCTTGCCTCCGGCGATGAAGTCCAGCGTCACCTCGCCAGTCGGCGTCACCTTGGCGATGAAGCCGTTGCCGTCGACCTCGAGCGGCGTGCCGTTGATGTTGCTGACGAAATAGACGTCCTGAGCGGGATCGTAGAGCACGCTCTCCGGCGTCTTGAAGCCCACCTTCGACAGGATCTGAATCCCGAGATCTTCGGGGGTCGCGGTCTTCGAGGTGGTCTCTGCCTCGGGTGGCGGCACGTGCTCGGGGGGAGCGGGCGGCGGCTCCGGCGGAGGCGACGGGGGCGGCGTCTCGGCGGGAGTGCAAGCAGAGAGCAGGCCCAGGACCAGTGGAAGCGCGGCGCGGAGCTGTCGATATGACATGGGCGGGGAGCTTACTCCGGAAATGGGCGCCCCCGGGTGAACTTTTTCGAGGGTATTTCTTCCGTTCCAGAGTGGTTCGTCGAGGCGGTTCTCCACTCGATTCACAGGCCTCGGTTCCGTGGCCAGCGGACGACCTCGGCGGGTGATTCGTGTGAATCGTAAGCGCTTGGGTAGTTGGTCGGGCCTGGCTATCCTGCGCGCCGTGTCCAACCAGCGTTTGATTCCGGTCGATCAATTGGGCCTCGACAAAGAGGCTCTCGTCGAGTCGTTCGTGCAGCACGTGCAGCACACGCTCGGCAAGCATCCGAGCGCCGCCACGTCGCTCGACCACTTCATCGCGTTGGCGCGCACCGCCCGCGACCGCATGTACGATCGTTGGACCAAGACTTGGCAGGAGCGCGTCGAGACGCACCCCAAGCACGTCTACTACCTGTCGCTGGAGTTCCTGATGGGGCGCCTGCTCTCGGACGGCCTCTACTCGCTCGGCATCTACGACGAGATCAAGGCCGCCATGGCCGAGCTGAACCTCGATCTGGAGGACATTCTGCAGGACGAGCGCGATCCCGGCCTGGGCAACGGCGGCCTGGGCCGCCTGGCCGCCTGTTTCATGGACAGCCTGGCAACGCTCGGCATGCCGGCCATGGGCTACGGTCTGCGCTACGACTACGGCATCTTCCGTCAGGACATCGTGAACGGCCGCCAGCAGGAGGCGCCCGACATGTGGCTCCAGTACGGCTCGCCCTGGGAGATCGCCCGCCCCGAACGCAGCTATTCCGTTCGCTTCCGTGGTCGCGTGATCCAGTACTCCGGCCCCAGCGGCCGCATCGTGCACGAGTGGGTCGACACCGAGAGCGTCCTGGCCGTCGCGCACGATCTGCCCGTCCCGGGCTACCAGATCGAGACGGTGAACACGCTGCGCCTGTGGAGCGCGCGCGCCAACCACGACTTCGACATCTCCTACTTCAATGCGGGCGACTATGCGCGCGCCGTCGAGCGTCGCAGCCACGACGAGAACATCACGCGCGTCCTCTACCCCAACGACAACCACGCGCTGGGCAAGGAGCTGCGGCTCAAGCAGGAGTATTTCCTGGTCTCGGCCACGCTGCAGGACGCCATCGCCCGCCACATGGTGGCGCATCACGACATCCGCAAGCTGCCGATCGGCGCTGTCTTCCAGCTGAACGACACGCACCCCGCGCTGGCCGTCGCCGAGCTGATGCGCATCCTGGTCGACGAGCACGAGGTCGAGTGGAGCGAGGCGTGGACGATCACGCGCGAGTGCATCAACTACACCAACCACACGTTGCTGCCCGAGGCGCTCGAAAAGTGGCCCCTGTGGCTGTTCGAGTCGCTGCTGCCGCGTCACCTGCAGATCATCTACGAGATCAACTCGCGCTTTTTGGAGAAGGTCGAGCAGCGCTTCCCGGGCGACGTGGAGCGCAAGCGCCGCATGAGCCTGATCGAGGAGGGCGGCGAGCGCTTCGTGCGCATGGCCAACCTGGCGGTCGTCGGTAGCTCACGAGTGAACGGCGTGTCGGCGCTGCACTCGCAGCTGCTGAAGGACAACCTGTTCCGCGACTTCGACGAGCTCGAGCCCGGCAAGCTGCTGAACCAGACGAACGGCGTGACGCCGCGGCGCTGGATGCTCAAGTGCAACCCGGGCCAGACCACGCTGCTCAACCGCGTGCTGGGCAAGGGCTGGGAGGTCGACTGCGACCGCCTGAAGCGGCTGGAGAGCGTGGCGGACGACTCCGCCTTCCAGGCCGAGTGGACCCAGGTGAAGCGCCAGAACAAGGCGCGCTTGGCCGACAAGCTGTGGAAGGACTACGCGATCGAGCTGGATCCGTCGTTCCTGCTCGACAGCCAAATCAAGCGCATCCACGA
>DATIDO010000292.1:0-4917 GCA_035456245.1 Polyangiaceae bacterium | reverse complement strand
CCAGGAGCGAGCGCAGCCGGCGAGCGTGCTGCCAAACGGTCGAGGGCCGCGAGCGACATGGGCTCCATGACCATCGAGCGCTCCTCGTCGTAGCCCTGCGCGACCAGTTGCCACGGCAGTTGGGAAGCGAGCGGCGAGGGTGCCGGGGCCGCCGCGGCGGAAGCGGAGGGGGAAGCTGCAGTGGGTACCGCAGGAGGAGTGGCGGCAGGGTTGGACATGGCGGCGAGCTTACGATGCAGTCGTGGCATGGCGAAGGGAACTCGCAGGCGGTCGGGCACAATCGGCTCACGGATCGAACACGACAGCATGGGTGAGCTGACGGTCGCCGCGGATGCACTCTGGGGCGCCCAGACGGAGCGAGCGCGCCGGAATTTCCAGCTGTCCCCTCTGCGCATGCCGCAGCAGTTCCTGCGCGCGCTCGCGCTGGTCAAAGCCGTGGCAGCGGATACCAACGCCGGGCTCGGTTTGCTGCCGGCCGCCACGGCGCGTGCCATCCGCGCCGCCGCCGAGGAAGTGGCGAGTGGCGCCCACCCAACGCAATTCCCCGTCGACGTGTTCCAGACCGGCTCGGGCACCTCGACGAACATGAACATGAACGAGGTCCTCGCCCGCCTCGCCAGCGCTCGGCTGAAGAAGCCGGTTCACCCCAACGATCACGTCAACCTGGGTCAGAGCTCGAACGACGTGATCCCCACGGCCCTGCTCGTGGCCACCTCCCTCTCGGTGGAAGAGGTCCTGCTGCCCGCCCTCGCGCACCTGGAGAGCACCATCGAGCGGCGCGCGCGCGAGCTGGCCCGTGTGACCAAGACCGGTCGCACGCACCTGATGGACGCCGTGCCGCTCACCTTCGGCCAAGAGCTGTCGGGCTGGGCCGCCATCGTGCGCGCCTCCGAGGAGCGTCTGCGCGATGGTGGCAAGCGTCTGCGCCAACTCCCTTGGGGCGGCACGGCCGTCGGCACGGGCATCAACGCCCACCCCCACTTCGCCGCGAAGGCCATCGCCGGCCTCGCCAAGACGACCGGCCTCGCCTTCACGGCAGCCGCGAGCCCCTTTCACGGCTTGTCGCACCCGGACGCCGCCGTCGAGCTGGCGGGCCACCTCGGCAACCTGGCCGGCGGGCTGCTCAAGATCTCGAACGACCTGCGCTGGATGAACTCGGGCCCGCTCGCTGGCCTGGGTGAGATCGAACTACCGGCGCTCCAGCCCGGCTCGTCGATCATGCCCGGCAAGGTGAACCCGGTGATCCCCGAGGCGGTCGCCATGGTTGCGGTCCACGTGCGCGGCAGCTGCGCAGCGGTGAGCGAAGCCGGCGCCAGCGGCAACTTCCAGCTCAACGTGATGCTGCCGCTGCTGGCTCACTCGCTCCTGGAGAGCCTCGATCTCCTGGCGAGCGCCGCCGCCTCGTTGGCCGATCGCGCCATCGCCGGCTTCGTCGTGCGCGAGGACGTGCTCGCCCTCGCCCTCGCGCGCAACCCCATCCTGGTCACCGCCCTGAACCCGATCATCGGCTACGAACACGCCGCCGCGATCGCCAAGCGGGCCTACGCCGAGCGCCGGCCGATCCTCGACGTAGCCGCCGAAGAGACCCGACTCTCGCGCGCCGAACTGGAAAAGCTGCTCGATCCGCGCGCGCTCACGAACACCGACGACCGCCGCGAAGCACGGCGCAGCAGCGCGCCGTCGCGAAAGACCCCCGCCCCGATCTCGAAGGGCCGCCGGCGCGCGTAGCGAGCCGTGCTTCGATAGGAAGGAGGCGCGGAGCGTACGAGAGTACGTGAGCACCGACGACCGCCGCGAAGCACGGCGCAGCAGCGCGCCGTCGGCCCGTACTCAACGTCGTCGATAAAGCGGCCGCGGATCCTGGACCGTCGCCTGGTAGGGCACTTCCAGCTCGGCGAAGGCCTGCACGGCGCTCTCCAGCGGCTTGCCCGGCTGCACCTCGAAGGCGTCGACGCCGCAGCGCTCCATGAACAGCAGGTTGTCGCGCAACACCCAGCCCACGGCGCGGATCTCGCCCGTGAACTTCTCGCGCTGACGCAGCAGCTTGGCGATCGAATAGCCGCGGCCATCGGTGAAGCGCGGGAACTCGATGGCGACCAGCGCCAGGCGGTGTAGCTCGGGGATGTCCTTGGGCAGCTTGTCGCTCTGGATGCGCACACCCAGGGTGAACGCGGCGAGCAGGCTGTCCTTCTCGACCAGGTAACGAGCGAGGGTCACGATGATCTTGCCGCCCGAAGGCAGCTCGGCGCCGTCTTCGATGTGGACGAAGTCGTCTTCGACGATGGCGCGCTTGCGAATGATCTGCATGGGTCGGGTCCTTTGTTGCGCGCTCACTCGGCGGCGGCGGGGGCCTTCTCGTAGGCGGCCTGCTTGAAGGGCTCGAGGCCGACGCGGCGCACGGTCTGCAGGAAGGTCTCCTCGGCCGAGTCGCGCAGCTCCAGGTACTTCACGATCACCTTCTCGACGGCGTCGACGATCTCGTCCTCGGCGAAGGCCGGACCCAGGATCTTGCCGATGCTGGCGTCGTTACCGGGGCTGCCGCCCAGCTGCAGCTGGTAGGCTTCCACGCCCTTCTTGTCGATGCCCAGGATGCCGATGTGGCCGACGTGGTGGTGGCCGCAGGCGTTGATGCAGCCGCTGATCTTGATGGCGATGTCGCCGATGTCGTTCAGGTAGTCGATGCGATCGAAGCGCTCGGAGATCTCGAGCGACAGCGGGATGCTGCGTGCGTTGGCCAGCGCGCAGTAGTCGAGACCCGGGCAGGTGATCAGATCGGTCAGCTTGCCGTAGTTGGCCTCGGCCAGATCCAGGTTCTCCAGCGCGGCGAACAGCTGCGGCAGCTCGGAGATCTTCACGTCGGGCAGCACCAGGTTCTGGGTGTGCGTCGTGGTGGCGAGCCCCATGCTGAAGCGGTCGGCCAGATCGGCCAGCGCGTCGAGCTGCGTGTCGCTCACGTCACCGGGCGGGATGCCCTTGGTCTTGATGCTGATGACCGCGGCTGCGTAGCCCGGCACCTTGTGCGCCACCGTGTTGTTGGTGACCCACTGGCCGAAGCGACGCTCGGGGGCGAGCTTGAAGGCGGCCAGCTGCGAGGCGCCGTCGGGCAGGCTCTCGTAGGCGGGCGGCAAGAAGAACGCCTTCACGCGCTCGATCTCGCCGACCGGCAGCTCCAGATCGGGCGTGTAAGAGGCTGCGAACTCCTCCTCCACCAGCCGACGGAACTCCTCGATGCCGAGCGCGGTCACCAGGATCTTGATGCGCGCCTTGTACTTGTTGTCGCGTCGCCCCGACAGGTTGTAGACGCGCAGGATCGCCTCCAGGTAGCCGAGCAGCTGCTCCTTGGGCAGGAACTCGCGCACCACCTGGCCGATGATGGGCGTGCGGCCCATGCCGCCACCGGCCAGGATCTCGAAGCCGACCTCGCCCGCCGCGTTCTTCACGATGCGCACGCCGATGTCGTGGAACTTCACGGCGGCGCGGTCCTCACCGGGGGCACCGGTGATGGCGATCTTGAACTTGCGCGGCAGCGCGGCGAACTCCGGATGGAAGGTCGACCACTGGCGCATGATCTCCGCCCAGGGGCGCGGATCTTCGAGCTCGTCCTGGGCGATGCCGGCGAAGGGATCGCTGGTCACGTTGCGCACGCAGTTGCCGCTGGTCTGCACGGCGTGCATTTCGACGTCGGCGAGCTCGTCGAGGATCTTCGGGACGTCCTCGAGGCTGGGCCAGTTGTACTGGAAGTTCTGGCGCGTCGTGACGTGGGCGTAGCCCTTGTCGTAGGTGCGCGCGACGTGGGCGAGCTTGCGCAGCTGCTTGCTCGACAGCAGGCCGTAGGGGACGGCCACGCGCAGCATGTAGGCGTGGAGCTGCATGTACAGGCCGTTCTGCAGGCGCAGGGGCTTGAACTCGTCCTCGGTGATCTCACCCGACAGGCGGCGCTCCACCTGGCCACGGAACTGCGCGGCGCGTTCACGGATGATGCGCGTGTCGTACGCGTCGTACTTGTACATGGAACTCCTGGGCTCTCTTTTTGCTGGGACGCGTCGGACGCGTCCGACTTGGTTCAAACGGGCAGACGCTCGCGGCCACTGTCGGGGCGGCGGATGGGCGTGGTGGGACCGAGCGCGCGAATGCTTTCGCGCTTGGTGACCGGCTCGATGCCCGACTCACCTACGTGCACGTCGATGCCGTAAGGATCGCTGACCGTGAACTGCTGGGTCTTCTGCGCGAGAGCGACCAGCGGCTTGGTGGCCTCTTCGTCGGCGAACAGACGCGACTCGGCGAGCTTCTGTCCCCAGCTTCCGTCCTCACGCAGGTAGGCGACGGCCCCACTCGCCGTGAAATTGGCGGTGACAATCCAATGGGTAGCGCCTTTGTGCTGCATGCGGCGCAGTTTGTACCCCCGTCCGCCATGAGGAAAAGACGAAAGTTTGATGCTAGATATTACCCCTGGTTATGTCTCGGCCCCGGTCCACCACTCCCAGGTTGATTTGCCGAGCCTTTGGGACGCCCGGAGGCCCCCCCTGCCCCCACCCGCGCCGGCGCGGTCCCCCACCTGACCGCCAGCCGGCCCGCCAGGGGCCCAGCCAGCCCCGCTTCCTGCCGCGTCCGCTCGACCGGGGGGCGCGCCCGTGAACCTCAACCAGCTCCGGGTGTTCCACGCCGTGGCGCAGATGGGATCCATCAGCGGCGCGGCACGGCTGCTGCGCGTGAGCCAGCCGGCAGTTTCCAAGCAGCTGGCCGAGCTGGAGAGCGCCATTGGCGCCCCGCTGGTCGATCGACTGCCGCGCGGCATCCGACTGACTCGCATCGGTCGCGCGCTGGAGGGCCACGCCGCGCGCGTGTTCGGAGCCGAGCGTGCCGCCGAACTCGAACTGGCGAGTCTGACTGGCAGCGGAGGCGCGCGCTTTTCCGTCG
>DATIDO010000291.1:0-9643 GCA_035456245.1 Polyangiaceae bacterium | reverse complement strand
CATCGGGAACCATCGCGCGAGCGCGGGCCGTCTCCCGATACAAGCGGGACAACGAGCGGCGCGCCGCCTTGCGATTCACGGGAACCAGCGCCGCCTCGAGCTCGAGCACCAAGGTCGCCAGCCCGCGCAACTCGGGGCGCTCGGCGACCCGCTGCAGGTTCGGCGCCGGGCTGCGCAGGAGCCCCAAAAGTCCGGCGAGCACACCGCGCAAGGCGCGCTCCGCATCGCCTTCGCTCGCGGGTGCACCATGCAGCGTCACCTCGCCATCGGCATCCAGGCCGAGCGCGTCCGCGCTCACCAAGATCGGACGCACCGCTGCCGCGTCCGCTGCCAAGAGCACCAGATAGCCGGCCAGCTCCGCGACCAACGCGGCCTGCCCATGTCGCACGGCAAAGACGACTTCGCGCAGCGTGGTCGTCACACCACCTCCGTGCGCATCGGGACGCCCTTTTCGCTCAGGTAGCGACGAGCCTCTTGGACCGTGTACTTGCCGTCGTGGAAGATGGACGCGGCCAGCGCAGCGTCAGCGCCTCCCTCGACCAGACCTTCCCGCAGGTGCTCGAGCGTGCCCACGCCGCCCGAGGCGATCACGGGGATCGACACGGCTTCGGTCACCGCGCGCAGCAGTTCCAGATCGTAGCCGGCCTGAGTGCCATCGCGGTCCATGCTGGTCAGCAGAATCTCACCGGCGCCCAGGCTATCGCCCCGGCGCGCCCACTCGACGGCATCCACGCCCGTGGCGCGCCGCCCACCGTGGGTGAAGACCTCCCATTTGCCGGGCCCCGTGCATCGGGCATCGATGGCGAGGACGAACACCTGGCGGCCCCAGGCCGAGGTCACGTCGCTGATCAAATCCGGGTTGGCCAGCGCCGAGCTGTTGACGCTCACCTTGTCCGCTCCTGCGTCGAGCAAGGCGCGAACGTCGTCACGGCTGCGAACTCCACCGCCGACCGTGAGCGGGGCGAACACCACGCTGGCCGTCCGCTCCACCACGTCGAGCAGAGCACCGCGCGCCTCGTGTGAGGCCGTGATGTCGAGGAAGGTGATCTCGTCGGCCCCGGCCGCGTCGTAGCGCTGGGCCGTCTCGACCGGATCGCCCGCATCGCGGATGTTGACGAAATTGACCCCCTTCACGACCCGTCCGTCCTTCACGTCCAGACAGGGGATGATTCGCTTGGCTAACATCGCTTTTGGCTCCGAGGGGTGCGGGCTGGGCCCGGGCACCTCGCGGGACGGGTGCCACTCGGACCCTGATATGTCAAAGCCGCGGATCTGGACAAACCTTCTTCGTAGGACTCTGGCCTTCGGGGGACGGAACGGTTAGGGGTTGCCATGCCCATTTGCCCCAGCTGCGGGGAAAGTAGTGCCGATGACGCCCGCCATTGCCCCGCCTGCGGGGTGGCCCTGCAGCCTCGAGAGGCGTCCGGCGAGGCGCGACGTCGCAGCTCCACGGTGATGGGTCTGCCGAGTCTCGGCCCGGTTCAGCCTTCCCAGGCGCCGACCGTGCGGGCCGAACCGCCAGGTCCCGCAACGGGTCCAGCAGGGGGCCCCGCAGCCAGCCCGACCGTCTCCAATGCGCCGACCGTACGGGCTCAACCCGCGAACCCGTCCCAGGCGCCCACGGTCCGCGCCGACGAGCCCTCGTCCGCGGCACCGACCGTGCCGGGCGACCGGCAGTTCGGCAGGACGGTGATTGGTCTGCCTTCCCTCGACCAGGCGCGCGCCGCCTCGCTCGGACCGGTGCCCTCGGCCGCCCCTCCTGCCGAGGCGAGCCATGCCCCATCAGTCCATGCTGCCCCGCCGGCAGATCCTGCCACCGCCAGCGCGGCGCCCACGGCTCGGGCCGAGTTCCGCGCGACGCGACAGGGCATTGGCCCCGACTTCGAGAATCGCAGTGCGGAGCCAGCCGCCGCATCTGCCGTTGCTCAGCCCCACGATACGGCCAACGCGACGGCCGACGCCGACGCCCGCTCCCCTTCACTCCAGCGCACCCTGCTCGGCGTGGCGACTCCCGGGATCACCCCAACCGGCGCCTTCGCTGCGACGCCTCAGCCTGCTCAGCCCGCGCAGTCAGCTCAGTCTGCTCAGTCTGCTCAGCCCGCCGGCGCTCCCGCTGCCTCTCCAGCAGCCACTCCCTCAACCACGCCCGGCAGCGCCAACCCCAGCCGCCACTCACCCTTTCCGCCCGCCACTCCGAGCGGCTCATCCGCCGGTGACCTGCGCATCCCTGCTGCGCCGCGCCTCCCCTCCCAACCGGCACGCAAGAGCAAACCCTTCCCGTGGCGTCTGCTGCTCGCCGGCATGGCGGGCGCCGCCGCGCTCGGTGGCAGCTTGGCGCTGCTGACCAAGCGAGTGCCCCGCGTCGCGGTCACCGCCTTCGAGGTGAGCGAGACCGGAACCGATCGGCTCGTCCTGCGATGCGACGGCTGCGCGCAGGGCCAATGGCTCTCGCTCGGTGAGGGTTCCGCAACGACCTCGGGTGCTTTGGCTCCCACCGCCAGCCGCCAGAAGTGGACGGGGCAGCCGCTGCGCCTCGAACCGCAGCGACGCCTGCTCGTCGGTAACAATTCACTCACTCTTCAGGTCCTCGACGCGAATGGTGAAACCGCACACGAGACCCAGCTCGTCGTGCCCATCGCCTTCCGCATCGAAACTTCGCTCGAGGGCAAGCAGGCCGATCCACCTTCGGCTCGGCTGATCGTTCGCGCGCCCCCCAACTCCCATGTGCGCATCGCCGGGCGCGACGTCCCGCTCGTCGGTGACGCAGCCACCCTGCCGATCGAGCTGACGGACGCGCGCGGCGAGACGGGGCGAGTCCAGCCACTCTCGCTCGATTGGCCCATCGAGGTGACGACCGGCTCGAGTCGGAAGAACAGCTCGGCGCGCGTGCAGGCAGCCATCACGCCCCTCGAATTGCTGACGCCGGCGCGCGGTCACGTCCTGCAAGCGGGCCCCTTGGCCGTGAGCGGCCGCACCTTGCCCGGTACGCGCGTGCGCCTCGGTTCGAGCGAAGTCGTCGCCGACGCGAAGGGTGAGTTCCAACTCACTCTCCCTGCCCCCCAGCCGGGCTCCCTCCATCTCTTGGCGGCGAGCGGCGAGCTCGTGGCCCGCGTGGTCGACGTCTCGATCGGCGGTCCCCCCACCGCGACCGCAACTCAGCCGTTCCCCGCGGCAGGCTCGTTGCAGCTGGACCAGAACGTCGTCCTCACGGGCACCGTGGTGGAGAGCCGGGTAGCCGGGGAGCGGACCACGGTCCTCCTGGAGGCGGAGGGCACCTGCGCGGCTCCGCCCTGCTTGGCGCGGGTGTTTTTCGGGCAGAATCGGCAGCTCCGACCGGGCCAGCGCGTCGTGGCGAGCGGCCAGCCCCTCCTGGCCGAGCCCCCGACCCTGCGGGCCTACCGGCTCGACTGAAGCTCGATTGAAGCCGTCCCGCGGCTCGTCCCGCGGCCCGTCCCGCGCCCTCGGACCCATCCGCGCCGTCCGCCGACTGGCCAAGGCTCCGTGGCGGTACTAGATTCAGCGCGTACCCCGACCGAGAATTCCCCGATGATTTCGATCACCCCGCTCGCCGCCACCAAAGTTCGTGAGATCGCTGCTTCCGAAGGGCTGGAAGGCCAAGGCCTGCGCCTCCGTGTGATCGGCGGTGGCTGCGCTGGATTCCAGTACGATCTGTACTTCGAGGACAAGCCCACGGACATGGACGAGACGTTCGAGTCCCAGGGCGTGAACATGTTCATCGATCCCCTCAGCTACCAGTACTTGGATGGCACCGAGGTCGACTACGTCGAGGGTGTTCACGGCTCCGGCTTCAAGTTCGGCAACCCGAACGTGACCGGCACCTGCGGTTGCGGCTCGTCGTTCTCGGCCTGATCTGCTAGCCATCGGCCCGAACGAGCGGCTCAGACGATCGCTGGAGTGTTCGGTCTTCGGACGGAACGCTCGGGAGGAAAGTCCGGGCTCCACAGGGCAGGATGCCGGATAACGTCCGGTGAAGGTGACTTCGAGGATAGTGCCACAGAAAACGAACCGCCTGGACCGCACCTTCGGGTGTGCCCCAGGTCAGGGTGAAACGGCGGGGTAAGAGCCCACCGCAGCCACGGCAACGTGCGCTGGCTAGGTAAACCCCATCCGGAGCAAGGCCAAGCAGGAGGCAGGGCGGCCCGTCCAATGCCTCCGGGTAGGCTGCCAGAGGCCTCGGGCAACCGAGGCCCTAGACGAATGATCGTCACGACGCCGGGGGTGACCCCGACGCCGAACAAAACCCGGCTTACGAGCCCTCGTTCCGCGCCAACTTCGGTTGGCGCGTTTTTTTGTTGGGGCGCGTCCGTCGCGAATCCGGCGCGCCTCCCCCCAGCAACACTGCGCGACGCTACTGCGCGACGCTACTGAGCGACGTTGCTGCGCGGCGTTACTGCGCGGCGAACACGAACGGCACCTTCACCGTGGTCGTGCCGCTGGAGCGCGGGAACGACCAACCGGCCACACGCCGCTCGATGCACGACGCGAGACCGTGATAGCCCGGCGGATCGCCAGTCGAACTGGTGCTCTGCACGCTCCCCGTCGGCGAGACCGTGATGCTCACCGTGACGCGCGCGGTCGAAGAAGCCGATGGATCGCGCGATCCCAGCGCCGGCTCCCAACAGCCGCGCTTCACCGCGCTCTGGTAGCGCGAGACGGTCGCCTGCACCTGAGACGAATCGAGCTGCTGTCCGGACGTGGTTCCCGCCGAATCACCGCTCGGTCCCGAGCTGGGCCCACCCAGACCCGACAGCCCACTCAAGCCCGAGAGGCCCGTCGACGACGGCGCCGGCTGGGTGCCGGCCGACGCGACAGCGCCGCTCGAACTGCCGCTCTTCCCGCTGCCGCTGGCTCCCGGAGCCGTCGCCGCAGGCGCGACATCGCCAACGACCGGGGCCACCTCGACCGGAGGCGGCGGCGCGTCGTCGGGCTGAACGGCGACGGGAACCTCGATCGTCTGCTTGATGATCTTGGTCTCTTGCCCGCCGAAGAACACGAACCCGAGCGCGAGCCCGACACCCAAGAGCGCTACGCCCATCAAACCGAGCGCCACGTGGCTCGGGCCTTTGGGGCGAGCGTACTGCCACATCGACTCGCGCGCGTGGGCTTCTGCCGGGTGGCGAGTCGGCGCGCTCTCGATGCCGAAAGGCGCGGGAGCTTCGACGAGCGGTGCAGCAACGGCTGCCGCTACCGGCGCGGCGGCTAGCGGCACGGCGGCTAGTGGAGCTGCGGAAAGCGGTGCTGCAGTCGCGGCGGGAGGCGCGGAGATTGGCGCAGCGACTGGCGCGGGGGCCGCCGGTGTCGGGACCACTACGGGAGCGACAGGCGCCGGCGCGGGGCTCGGATGCGCGGGTGCGTGCGGCGCAGGTGCAACGTGTGGCGCGGGGCTCGGATGCGCGGGTGCGTGCGGCGCGGGCGCAGAAGGCTTCGACGCAGCCGGCACGGCGACCGGCGCCGGCGCAGAAGGCTTCGGCGCAGCCGGCACGGCAACCGGCGCGGGCGCGGGCGCAGGCAGCGGCTCGGCACGATGCAGGTGCGAAGGATCGTTGCCCAGCAGATCGACCTGAGCCGGGGGCGGCGCCACCTGCGAATGCAGCAGATCGGCGATCTCGGGCACGGCGCGCAGCTCGGCCCAGCCCGACATGCCCTCGCGCCACACCAGCGTCTCGGCATCGGCGTGCCCACTCTTCAGATGAACGCGCAATTCCTCGCGCGTCATGGGACCGATGGCCTGCCCATCGATGCCGGCGTGCCACTCCGGTAGCGCCACCGGAGCGCGCGACATCATGCGGCTCATCGACGGCCGCGCTGTGGGATCGACGCGTACGGGTGCTGCAACTGGCTGCGGAGCTGCAGGAGCAGCCGCTGGCTGTGGAGCTGCAGGAGCTGCGGCCGGACGCGGTGGTGCCGACACCGCTGCGCCTGGAACCGCAGTGCGGGGCGCCGGAGCGCGGGGCACGGGAGCGCGAGGCGCGGGCGCGGCCGAGGTCGCAGAAGGACGAGGTGCGGCCGGAGGAATCGAGAGCGCCGCTGCCGGCTCGAGCGAGGTGCGCGCCTGCAGCTCCGCTTGGGCCAAGTCCTCTTCGATGATGGGGATGATCGCGCCGCACTTGCGGCACTTCATCTTCATGGCGCGCCCAGCGATCTTGTCTTCGGCAATCTGATACTTTGCCTGGCAGCTGGGGCAGGAGAACTTCATTGGGCGGGGGACGGCTGTGCGCTCAGGGGGCGCGCCAGCATAGCCAAAACGTCAGGCAGGGTGAAACCCCATCGGGGCACGCTGAAACCCCAGCGAACGAGGGGCTGGCCCCCCATCAAAGCAAGCTGAGAAGCTGCTGCTTCACGGTCTGCCGCGTCTCCTCGTCGGGAGCGATCACCACCGCTTTGTGCCACATCTCGGCAGCTTTGTGCCGGAACCCCGCCTTTTGGTAGAGGATGGCCAGGTTCTTCACCGCAGGGAAATGCCGGGAGTTGATCTCCACGGCCTGTTCCAGCGCGGCGATGGCGTCGAAGACCATCCCCTTGCGGCCGTAGAGCAGGCCCAGGTGGAAGTGCAGGCGGTAGGCGAGTGGATCGATCTGCACACCACCCAGCAGCAGCGCCACCGCGTCGTCCAGCCGGCCGTCCTTGTAGGCGGCCACGCCCTCGGTGAGAGCCCGCTCCGCCTCCTGGTGCATCGCCTCGGGATCGACCTCGACGCGGCCGGCCTGGCCGCGCAGCGCTCCCTCCACGGCGTTCACGACGTCCTGGATCTTGAACGGCTTCTCGATGAAAGCCTCGACGCCGCAGCTCTGCTTGAGGTCCTCGGCGTAGTGCCAGCCGCGGTACACCGCGCTCACCATCACGATCGGGATGTGACCGTAGCGCTTGCTGCCCTTGATGCGTCGCGCGATGTCGAAGCCGTGCACCTCGGGCAGCATGGCGTCGAGCACGATCAAATCGGGCGCATGTTCCTTGACCATGCGTAGCGCCATGTGGCCGGCGTCGGCCGTGAGCACGCGATAGCCTCGCCCCGACAGCAGTTTGTCCAGCATGCGCCGGATCTCCGCTTCGTCGTCGACCACCAGCACGACCTTGGCGCTGGCCGCGGCGGCGCTCGGCTGTTGTTCCGGCAAGTCGGAGACGATCGACAGCTCGGCGTTCAGATCGCCGAAGTCCTCGTAGGCCACTTCGGGCGGGGCCAACTCGTCGTCGGCACGGATGCCCGGGCTCTCGGGCGGGGCCGACAGCGGCGCACGCGCGTAGTCGCGCGTCGTGGTCGGCGGCAGACTGGATGGCAAGTTCGGTGGCAGGGAGCTCGACAGGGGCCGAGCGCTGCGCGGCTGGTCGAACATCCCGTCCTGGTCGGTGTCTCCCTCCGCCGAAGCGGTGGGGCGCGTGAGGCCCAACTTCTCCAGGGTCTCCGGAGGACAGGCTTCTCCGATGTAGTACTCTTCCCCGCGCGTCTTGGCGGCGTAGGCATCCGCGATGGTGCGCTCGAGCGGGCGCTCCAGCGCCACGTACGGGTAGACGCGCTTGCCGGTCACGAACTCGAGTTCGTCGATGACCTTCTTCTCGCGTGGGTTCGCCATGGCGACGAACAAGCGATCGCCGCGCGAGAGCACGGGCAAGATCAGATGACGCTCGGCGATCTCGCGCGGCATCAACTCGAGGTCGCTCAGCTTCACGCACACCTGCTCGAGATCGATGCCCGGGATGCCGTGCTGTTCGCTGAGCGCCTTGAGCGCCGCCAGACCGCTGATGGTCCCCTGCTCGGTCAGCCGCGAAGCCAGCCTGCCGCCGGGCTCGTTCAGGGCTTGTTCCAGCTGCTCGGGCGAGATGGCTTGCTGCTTGAGGAGGATCCGACCGAGTTGCTTCTTTTCAGTCATGGCGGCCCGAACTCCTGCAGCCTAGCGCAGCTACCGTGCGGAAAGAAACGGGCGTCCGGCCGCGCCCGACTCAGTCGCCCAGCTCCCGCATCTTCGTATCGAAGTAGCTCTCGTAGCGGCCTTCCAGAATGGCCGTTCGGGCCCCAGCCACCAGGCGGGCGTAGTAGCGCAGGTTGTGCAGACTCAGGAGCCGATGTGCGAGGATCTCCCCCGCCATGTACAGGTGCCGCAGGTACGCCCGGCTGTAGCCGCCAGTGCAGGCCGCGCAGTCGCAGGACTCGTCGAGCACCGCACGATCCAGGCGAAAGCGCTGGTTGCGAATGACGAGCCGGCCGCCCGTGACGAAGGCCTGCCCATTGCGAGCGTTGCGGGTCGGCATGACGCAGTCGAACAGATCGACGCCGTGGCGGATGGCAATCAGCAGATCGCGCGGCGTACCCACACCCATGAGGTAGTGGATGCGGCTCGGGTCGAGACGCGGCGCCACCTGCGCCAGCGTGCGGTGCATCTGCTCGGGCGGCTCGCCCACGCTGAAGCCACCGAGCGCCAGACCGTCGAACGGCAATGCCGACAGCTCCTCGGCGTGGCGCAGGCGCAAGTCGACCTCGCTGCCACCCTGGATGATCCCGAACACGGCCTGCTCGGGATCGCGAGCGGCCAGACAGCGGTGCGCCCAGCGCGTCGTGCGCTCGAGCGCGGCAATCAGCTCCGGGCGCCCGGACATACCCGGGGCGCACACGTCCAGCTGCATGGCCACGTCGGCACCGAGCGCTGCCTGCACGCGCATGGCCTCTTCGGGCGACAGCTGCAGCTTCTTGCCGTCCAAGTGCGACGAAAAGGCGAAGCCGTCCTCGCTCAGCTTGTTGCGCGCCGCCAGCGAGAATGCCTGGAAACCTCCGGAGTCGGTGACCAGGGCACCGCGGAACCGCGAGAACTCGTGCAAGCCGCCCAGCTCGCGCACCACCGCCTCACCCGGGCGCAGCCACAGGTGGTAGGTGTTCATGATGGCCATGCGCGCACCGGTCGAGGCGACCTCCTCGGCCGACAGCGCCTTGACGGTGGCCTGAGTGCCCACCGGCATGAAGGCAGGCGTCGGCACCTCGCCGTGCCGGGTATGCAGGATTCCCGCTCGCGCGTCCGCGTCCTTGCCGAGCAGTTCGTAGCGGACGGGCGAGGGACCGGGCGAGGGACTGGCTGAGTGAACCGGCGCGCTCACGCGAGCCTCCCCGGCAACCACATCGCGTCGCCATAGGAGAGGAATCGGTACTCGTGGGCCACGGCCTCGCGATACGCCGACAGCAGTCGCTCGCGCCCGACGAAGGCCGAAACCAAGGCGAGCAGGGTGCTCTTGGGCTGGTGAAAGTTGGTCAAAAGTGCGTCCACCACACGGAAACGATAGCCGGGTTGGATGAGTAGCCGCGTGTCGCGCCCGCCCGGCTGCAAGCGACCGCTCTCGTCGGCCGCCGATTCGAGCGCACGTACCACGGTGGTACCGATGGCGACCACGCGCCCACCGCGAGCGCGCGTCGCCTCGATCTTCGCGATCAGTTCTTCGCCGACGTCGAGCCACTCGGAGTGCATGACGTGGCCGTCCAGATCGTCGGCCGTCACCGGGCGGAACGTCCCGATGCCCACGTGGAGAGTCAGCCTCCCCACGTCGACGCCCGCGGCGACGATGCTGCCGAGCAAGGCGTCGGTCAGGTGCAGGCCAGCTGTCGGTGCCGCCGCCGAGCCCAGCTCGCGCGCGAACACCGTCT
>DATIDO010000290.1:0-10263 GCA_035456245.1 Polyangiaceae bacterium | reverse complement strand
GCTGGGCGCGCATACCGGGCCCTTCCGCCTGCTGGACCCCATTGAGGTTGTCGAGGATCTCGGAAATGACACTGGCGGCTCGATGCACGGCCTCGGCGAAGCGGCCGGCGGCGATGTCCTCTTCGATGCTCAGGATCTGGGGCGAGTCGGCCCACAGCGCCGCGAAGGACATGGGACTCACCGCCGGGGCGCGCATCGTGGCGACATCCGGAGGAGGCGCCGGCCGGGGCCACTCGACCGAATCACCGAGCGCGGGAGGGCCCAAGAGCTCCAGCGTAGGGCGCCGCACCGACTCGGTAGCCTGCGGCACCAGGGAGGCGATGGCCTCGCTCACTGCCGAGTCGGGACGCTCGCCGGGCCTAGACGGTGAGCCGAGCCGACTCGGATCGAATACCTGGCGCTTGCCGGATTCGGCGCGCGAGCGCGCCTTGGCCTTCTCGTCGAGCAGCGACTGGCCCACCGAGCGGATGATGGATCGGAGCACTTCGTCCACGCCCTGCCCTTTCGAGGCAGAAGTCTCGAAATCGGCGGCGCCATAGCGGTTGAGATCGCCGCGCAGCTGCTCGGCGCTCAGTAGGTTGGGGAGGTCACGCTTGTTGTACTGGATCACGTGGGGCATCGACGACAGCGACGAGCCCAGTGACTTCAGGTTGCTCTCCAAATCGTCCAGCGACTCCAGGTTGCGCTCGTGAGCAGCCTCCTGGCTGTCGGCCACGAACACCACGCCGTCGGCGCCATCGAGCACCAAACGCCGAGTCGCCCCGTAGAAGACCTGGCCCGGCACCGTGTAGAGCTGCAAACGGATGTCCAAGCCCTCGGCCCGCGGGATGTGAACGGGCAAGAAGTCGAAGAACAACGTGCGCTCGCCCTCGGTCGCCAGCGACACGATGTCACCCCTCCGCGCCGGAGCGAGCATCGAGTGGATGTGAGCGAGCGTGGTCGTCTTGCCGGACAGGCCGGGACCGTGGAACACGATCTTGGCAGCGACCTCGCGAGCCAGAGGATTCAGAACCGACACGCTGAGCAAGTTACGCAAAGTCGGCCCTGCGGTCACGGTGACGAGGTAGGTGCATCGCCCTACCAGCCCATGGGCTGACCGTTTTGGGTCATCGCGCTACGCCCGCGCACGCCGGCCCCCACGTTCGCGACGATCGGCTTTCTCCCGAGGAACGACGGGGCCATGATTCGACCCGGAAGGACGAAGGGGACGAACATGGCACTGCGCGACATCCTGCGAGGCAAGTTGGGCTTTGGTGCGGCGCCGCTCGGCAACATGTTTCGGGACATCCCCGAGAACGAGGCGCTCGCCACCGTCGAGGCCGCGTGGAACGACGGTATCCGTTATTACGACAACGCACCGTTCTACGGTGGTGGTCTGGCGGAGCTACGCATGGGTGAGGTGCTCGCGGACAAGCCCCGCAGCGAGTACGTCATCAGCACCAAGGTGGGTCGGATCGTTCTCGACGAGTTCGAGGATCCGGCCACGCGCGACCAAGGCGAGAAGTCGGGCGTCTTTGCCCACGGCCGCCCGAACCGCATCGTCAACGACTACTCGGAGGCGGGCACGCTGCGCTCCATCGAGGACAGCCTGAAGCGCCTGCGCACCGATCGCATCGAGATCGTCTGGGTCCACGATCTGGCCCAGGATCTGTACGGCGACGAATGGTTGGCGATGTTCGAGAGCGCTCGCCAGGGCGCTTTCCGCGCGCTGGACCGGCTCCGGAACGAGGGCGTGATTGGCGCTTGGGGGCTGGGCGTGAACAAGGTCGAGCCCATCGAACTCCTGCTCGAGCTGAAGGAACCACGTCCCGATGGCTTCCTCTTGGCCGGTCGCTACACATTGCTCGACCACGCGCGTGCGCTGCAACGGGTCATGCCGATGGTGAGCGAGCGGGGGCTCGGTATCGTGGTCGGTGGGCCTTACAGCTCGGGTGCGCTCGTGGGTGGCCCGAACTTCGAGTACGCCCCAGCGACGCCGCCTATCCTGGAAAAGGTCGCGCGTATCAAGGCCATCGCCGAGCGCCATGGCGTATCGATGAAGGCGGCAGGGCTCCAGTTTTCGCTCGCGAACCCGGCCGTAGTCGCGGTCATCCCCGGGGCGAGTCGCCCCAGTCGCATCGCCGAGGACCGCGCCGCCCTGAACGAGCGCGTCCCCAGTGACTTCTGGCAGGAGCTGCGCCAGCAGGGGCTCGTCCATCCGGACGCTCCCCTACCTGCATGAGCCGCATCGGTTCATGAACCGCATGCCTGCGTGAACCGCAGCCTGCGTGCGGACGGCTCAGCCCAGCAGGCCGCGCACCGTCTCTTCGAGCGACGTCGTTCCGCGCACCACGGTGCCCTCGGGCGCCACCAAACCGTTGGCCACGCCCTCGTACATCTCGCGGTAGAGACTGGCGATGTTTTCCGAGATGCCGAACGAGGTGAAGGTCGGCACTACGGCCTCGAGCGGCGCCGCAATCGCCTGGACCGGCCGTCCGAGTACGGCCGAGAAGGCGCGGGCGACGGCGTGGGGCGTCGGATCGGTGGGACCTCCCAGCTCGATCACCCGTACGGCGCGCGGCCCATCGAGCAGCGCTTGGGCGGCCGTCTTGCCGATGTCCTTCGTGCACACCATCGTAACCGGCGTATCGAGCGCCACGAAGCTCGGCAACACGCCGTCCTGGCGAGCCGGCTGAGCCACGGCCGCCCAGTTCTCGACGAAGTAGCCCGCGCGCACGAAGGTCGAGGGGATGCCAGCACGGCGCAGCTGCTGCTCCACGTTGTACAGGGTGCGAATGGGCCCCGTGCCAGCCGGATGTTGGGCACCGAGTGACGAGAGCAACACGACGTGCGGCACTCGAGCTGCCGCCAGCGCAGCGACCTGCTTCTCGGTCAAACTCCCTCGCTCCCTGACGAAGTCGCTGCTCGCCATGTCGGGCGGCGAGAGGAAGTACACGCCTTCGGCTCCGGTGACCGCCCGGCCGAGCGCAGCCGGATCGGCGATGTCGGCGACGTGAACCTCGGCCCCTAGCCCGGCCAGCTCCTTCGCCTTGGCGGCGTCACGCACCACCGCCCTAACCTTGCGACCCGCGGCGAGTAGCGTCTTGGCAACGACCGAACCCGTGTTTCCAGTGGCACCCAATACGACGAACATGATGGTTTTTCCCTCTTTCTGCCTGAACCGTTGAACCGAAGAGAGAATGGGGCCGCTTGGGGTATGCGTCCAACTCACAGTTGGCACTATCATCATGCACATGCTGCATAGTCAGCTGGCCAGCATCGATCTGAACCTACTCGTCGTCCTGCGAGCTCTGCTCACCGAGCGTCACGTGAGCCGCGCCGCCACCCGCATCGGTCTGAGTCAATCGGCGACCAGTCATGCGCTGGCGCGTTTGCGAGAGCTCTACGACGATCCGCTGCTGGTGCGCAGCGGCCGCACGCTCGTCCCCACGCCGCGCGCTCGCGCTCTCCTCCCAGCGCTCGAGCGCGGCCTCGCCGATCTGTCGGTCGCCGTCGCCGGACAGCCGCCGTTCGATCCGAGCACCGATCGCCGTTCCTTCACCTTGGGCATGGCCGACTACATCCAAGCCGTGGCCATGGCACCACTCCTGCGAGCGGTCGAAAGAGAAGCACCAGGGATCGATCTCGTCGTGCTGAGTCGAGCCGACTTGGCCACCGAGGTACAGAGCGGTCAGCTCGATCTGGCGGTGCACGTCGACGGGCCGCTCACCCCCGGGCTCTCTTCGTCGGGCGTGCTGTTCGAGGATGATTTCCTGTGCATGGTGCGCAACCAGCACCCCGCAATCGGCAAGAAGGTGACGCTCGAGCAGTACCTCGAAGCGCGGCACGTCATGGTCGCGCCGGCGGGCACCAGCGGCAGCTTCGTCGATTCGGAGTTGGAGCGGCGCGGTCTCTCGCGGCGCGTGGCCCTGCGGGTGTCGAACTTCCTGGTCGCGCCCGTCGTGGTCAGCCAAACCGATTACATCAGCACCATGCCTGCCCGCTTGGCGCGTCAGCTGGCAGCTCGCTACGAGCTGCGCTTACTGCCCCCACCCATCGAGATGCCTCGCTTCGCGCTCTCTGCATTCTGGCACGCGCGCATGGATCACGATCCGGCCCACGCCTGGCTGCGTGAGTTGCTCGCCCGCGTCTGCGTGGAGCTGGGCCGAGGGAACCCGCGCGGGCCAGCCAAGCTCAGGAAGTGAGCGGCTCCGCTCGGCGCAACTCAACTCAACTCAACTCGGCTCAATCAGGGGATGACCACGTCCAGGAAGCCGGCACTTCCGTCGTAGTCGACCGTTCCGCAGCGAGCCTGCGCCCAGTTGCCGCCGACGGCCGAGCAAACGCGGAACGCCCGGATCTCCGCGGGGGCGCGCGCCTCACCCGCCGTGGTGCAATTCCCGTCGTAGGTCGCTGCGACCGAGCTCCCGAGCACCCCTGCGCCTACGCAGGGGGCGATCCAGCTGCCGTCCGTACGCTGCACGTCGAGCGAGTACTCCGCGTCCGTGGTCAGCTCCGACCAACGCAGCGCCACGCTCGAAGTCGAGCCGCCCGGCAGCGGAACGAACACTCGATCGCTGACCCCATGGTAGGGCACCTCGACGAACGCACCCCAGTTGCCGTCCGTCGAGTGAAACAGCCGGAACGCGGCCACGTCCGCCTTGGGTACGACGACACTGTCGTCGTCGGGGCAGATGCCTTCGAAGCGTCGTGAAGTCGCATTGCCAATCCGCCCCGACGCTACACAAGGCCCGTGAACGACGCCCTCACGCGTCAGGACGTCGAGCGAGTACTGGGCGCCGGGCAGCCGACTCCAGCTCAGATCGACGTAGTTGAGTGCCTGCATCGAGCCATCGGGACCGAAACCGAGCCGCTGCTTGTAGGTACTGCGCCGCGTCAGACTACCCGAGGCGTCGAACTGACCCTGATGAAAGACGTTGAAGAACTCGCCGCGGCGCTCGACGACGCTGTTGTGACCATGGGTCTCCACGAACTGCCCGCCGGCGCTCCGGACGGGGATCGAGTGGCGGCGCACGGCGCGAGCACGGGTGAGGCCGGCGACGTCGTCGGCCATCACGTAGTACATGGCGTACTGGCTATCGAAGAAGCCCCCGCTGAAGAACAGATAGTAGCGACCGTCGCGGAAGAAGACGTCCGGACCTTCGTTGATGGACTCATCGTAGGCTGGCACCGCAAAGGTAGCGGGGCCGGCGACCTGGTGGAGGCTGCCCGGTGACGAGAACGGATAGGCGGCGATGTTGTTGCCGCCCTGGAACCACACGTAGAAGAACCAACGCTCGTCGCCGTCGTCGTAGGTGGCGGCGTCGATGCGAATGGTCGAGGCGCAGCCGGCCGGGTTGCAGCCATCTTGGACGCGGCTGGCAGGTTGAGCCGCACCGTTCTCCACGAGCTCCGGCACGCCGAACTGGAAGTCGAGCGTCGGGGCGGCGACGTGGAAGGTGGTCACCGTCTGGCCAGCCGGAGGCGGACAGGCGGCACCTTTCGCTACTCGATGCGCGGAGAAATAGAGCTCGTAACTGCCCGCGTAGTGGGTGAGCTCGGGGGCCCAGACGTGGCAGTAGTCGTGCTCCGCATCCACCGCCGAGGGATCGAAGCTGACATGCTCGGTGAAGTCGTCGAGATCGGTCGAGTGGTAGATCGGCACCACGCGAGCCGACGGCGCCGTCCCCGTCAGGAAGAACGAATCGTCGTTCGCGCGGAAGACGTCCGGATCCGCCAAGCCATCGACGAGCAGCGTTCGCGCGTAGTGGTCGACAGCTCGCGCTTCACACGCGTCTCCTTGGAAGCCTTCGTCGCAGACGCAGACGAGCCCGTCGTCCACTTCGCTGCAGACGCCATTGCCACTGCAGCTCGCCTGCGAACAACGGGGCGGCACCGCGGGCCCACCCGCCAGCCCGGAAGTCCCACCGCTGACTCCATGGCTCTGGCCGCCCAGCGAGGTGCCACCGGTTCCTGCGCCGGAATCGCCCCCTCCCCCCGAAGAACAAGCCGCAGCGCTCGCCGAAACGCCGACTGCGACGAGCAGCGCGAGGAGTCGGGAGCGGCGCAGGACGAACATGTCGTCAGTCCTGACCGGCCGCCACGACGCTCATCAGTGAGTCGGTGCCGCTGGCGTCCTGGCCGAGCTCCCAGATCATGATTCCGCCGTAGTCCCGGCCCCACTCGGTCTTGGTGGCGATGGTCGCCCGGCTGTTGAGCGAGATGGTGATGGCGCCATCCTCGATCCAGTCCTCGGTCTCGGCCTGCGGGTATTGGGCCAGGATGCTGGCGTAGGTCATGGCCGTCTGCTTGTCGGCGCACCCCCAGCACCAGCCGTAGAAGGGCACCCCCAGCACGGTCTTGTCGGTGGGGAGCGAGCGCGTCTCGGTCCAATAGGCCAGATCGTCCTGGGTCTTCTCGAGCCCCGCCTGGTCGCAGGCTTCGTCGGTCCACGAGCAGTAGTCGTAGGCCATGACGTTGATGAAGTCGTACTCGGCGAGTGCCGCGTCGCTGAACGAATCGCCGTTCTTGATGGAGACGGCGGCGGTGAGCAGCTTGCCCGTGGGCAGCGCAGCGCGCAGCTCCTTCACGAAGGGCTCGTAGTCGGCGTTGACGTACTCGCCCTCGATGTCCACGTCGATGCCGTCGAGGCCATAGCGCTCGACGAGCCCGAGCAGCGAGGCGATGTAAGCGTCGCGTAACTCCGGCACGATCTGCGCGGCCACGGCGCCACCGCCCGCGTCGCTCCCGCCCGCAATCGAGGCCAACACCAGGACGCCCTCGGCCTGCGCTGCCTGAACCAGCGGGAGGATCTGCGGGCGAACGGGCTCGTCGAAATCGGAGCCGCCGTCGGCCGTGGGGTTGGCGAAGGCGATGTTCAGGTGAGTGAGGCTGGCGAGGTCGTAGGCGCTCGGTACCAGGCTGCGCCAGGTGGGGATGTAGCCGACGACGCGGTTCGGGTGGATGCCGCTCGGCCCGCCACCTGCACCCCCCGAATCCGCTCCGCCCGCGTCTGCGGCGTCGGCGGGCTTCGACGAGCCGCCGCAGGCGGCGACGGCGAAGGTGGCGGCGGACAGCAGGCAGGCGGAGACGAAGAGGCGCGGTGTGACGATCATCGAGGAACCAGGTGGAAGGCGCCGAGAGGCGGAAGCAATCGAAGGCTCGGCCGGTCTCCGTCGAGGCCGGCCGGACCGGGGCCCGAAAATGGAGAGAACTTCAGGGCTGCGCGTCGGCAATGACCTTCATCAGCGAGTCGGCGCCCGTCGCGTCCTGACCCAGCTCCCAGATCATGATGCCGCCGTACTGCTGAGCGAGCTGAGCCTTGGTGGCGATGGTCGTGGCGCTGTTGAGCGAGTAGGTGTCGCCGCCCACGACGAACCAGTCCGTGGTCTTGGCCTGGGGGAAGCTGAGTACGAGCTCGCCGTAGGTGACGGCGTCCGAAGTGCCCCCGCCCCAGCGATAGCCGTAGAAAGGCACTCCGACCACGACTTCGTTGGCGGGAATCGCGCGTTCGCCCGACCAATAGGCCAGCTCGGAGTTGGTGTCGGCCAGGCTGGAGTGCTCGCAGGCGTCCGTCCAGGTACCGCAGTGATCGTAGGACATCACGTTGATGAAGTCGTACTCGGCGAGCGCTGCGCTGGAGAAGTCGTCGCCGTTCCAGGTGGCGACGGCCGCTGTCAGCAGCTTGTCGGCCGGCAAGGCGGCGCTCAGCTTGATCACGAAGGGCTCGTAGTCGCCGTTCACGTACTCGCCCTCGATGTCGACATCGATGCCGTCGAGCTGGTAGCGCGACACCATGTCGAGCAGGGCAGTCACGTAGGCGTCCACGTTGCCGGGCGTGATGCGACCGGAGACAGCCGCGCCACCGGCAGCACCGGCGATCGACGCCAGCACCTTCACGCCGTTTTCGTGCGCCTTTTGCACGAGGGGCGCGATCGACTCACGCGCGCCGCTGTCGAAATCCACGCCGCCGCCGTCCATCGAGTTGGCGAAGGCGATGTCCAGGTGGGTCAGCGTGGCCCAATCGAGCGCGGCTGGGTCCATGTTGCGGTAGGTTGGCAGGTAGCCGACCACGCGCGGGCCCGTCTTGCTGGGAGCGCCCCCCGTGCCCGTTCCGCCCGCACCCGTACCACCGGTGCCCGCGGTGCCGCCCACGCCCACGGTGCCACCCGCGCCGGGGGCGCCCCCGAGGCCATCCCCGCCATCGGCGGTTTCACCGCAGGCACCGAGCGCCAGCGCGGCGACGAAGAAGGGAGCGACGGACCAGGTCGAGCGAAGAAGCTGCATGCGTGAACTGTGTCCGCGCAAGCCCAGTCCCCATGTTCAGATCCTCGCAAGGTAATGGGCGATCTCGGCACCTCGCCGCGAAAGGCCCTGTCCACCGTGGTGTCTTTGCGGCGCCGTGGTGAAGTTCGGCTGGGAACGAAGCGCCGAGACTGTCGGCCCCACGCGACAGCAGTCGCATGCGGACGAACACGCCGGCGCCATCGAACACGACGGCTCGGCCGCGAACGAACGACGGCTCAGCCGATGGAAATGGTCTTGGAACAGAGCATCGCGCCGTCGCTGGTCTGCTGCACATCGAACACGAACATCGACTGATCCGAGGCCCCGCCGACGACGTTGTCGTTGCTCAAATGCGTGTCGGGTAGGCCGAATTGCGCATAAAGCGGCACGCTCGTGAAGATTTCGTCCACGAAGTCGTCGGCCCAGAGCAGCTGCGTGATGCAGGCCGCGGGGGCGTTGTCGGCCGCCGCGTAGTCGGTCGTCAGGATGCGGACGTGAACGTGAACCGCGCGCCCCTGATACCAACCGGGGAAGCAGCTATTGAAGTAAGCCACGCCATCGGCATCGGTGGGCTGGTAGCCGCGCATGAAGTCCTCCTGTTTGTCGGCTTCCTCGCGCGTGCACATGTCGACGATGTCGCCCGAGTAGCCGCCCTGGAAGTCCGTGTGCCAGATCTCGACCAGCGCGCCCTCGATCGGCTGGCAATCGGCGTCCACGACTCGCAGGGCGATGCGCAGCGGAATGCCTTCGAGACCGTTCGTCACGTCGACACGCAAAGGAGAGGTCGTGTGGCATGGTCCAATCGTGGGCTCGGGCTGCGCGGGGCACACACTGCCGAGTGACCCGAACGGGTTCGGGTACTCGGCAACGTCCGTCATGCAGCTCGTTCCAGCCGTGGCCCATCCGCCCGCCGAGGTGTCGCACGAGGCCGCGACGGTGCCACCGCTTCCACTTCCGGCTCCCCCGGTTGCAGTCGCACCACCGGTGCCGCTCGAACCCGCACCACCCAGACCACCTCCCCCGCCGTCGCTCGCGTCCCCGCCCGATGCTGCGCTGCCGCAAGCCGCGGCGGCGAGACCGAAGCCCAACATGGTGAGAGAGTCGCGACGCGACATGGCGCGTGCGGTGAGGCAGTCGAGAGTGGTCGGGGGTCGGCGAGTAGGTGAGTGGCTCATGCTGATGTTCCGGAGAGGTCTCGTTGGCTAGTCACCGCCAGACCGCGCACCAGGCAGCTCGATTCACGTCCTGCACGGCGCGCGGGCTGGACGTCACTTCTTGGCCGGCCCGGCTGCTGGCTTACCACCGTCCGTCCCGGCCTGCGGCTTGGCGCCACCGGCAGGAGGACCTCCGCGCTCGGGCCCGCGACCCTGCGGGCCGACCAGGGCGCTTCTCAGTTCAGACGCGCCTTGCGCAGCACGGGGCCATCGCCCGCATCGAGGTGACGCACGTCACGGCCCTCGACCATGAACACCACCATTTCAGCCAGATTCGTGGCGTGATCGGCGACGCGCTCCAGGTACTTGGCCACCGACAGCGTGCGCATCAGCTGATCGACGACCGAGGGCTCGGCGCACATCTGCTGGGCGATCACCGGAAAAAGTGACGCATATTTTTCGTCGATTTCACGGTCCCGCCCCACAATCTCCTGGGCCTTGCGCACATCACCCGCCACCAACGCATCCATGGCGTCGTGGAGCATGTCGCGCGCGCTCTCACCCATCTCCACCACGATCTTGGGACGAATGGCGGCGGCGGTTCCCTCGAACTCGAGGACGCGCTCGCAGATGTTGGTCGACAGATCGCCGATGCGCTCCAGATCGGTGACGACCTTCAGGGTCATGGTCACGAAGCGCAGATCGGACGCGACCGGTTGTCGACGAGCGAGCAGTTGGAGACAGGCGTCGTCGATCTCGAGCTCGAGCCGATCGATGTCGAAGTCGGAGTTCACGACCTGATCCGCGATGGCATAGTCGAGATCCGCATAGGCTTTCAGCGCAG
>DATIDO010000289.1:0-6355 GCA_035456245.1 Polyangiaceae bacterium | reverse complement strand
CTGCACTCGACCGACCACGCTGAAGTCGGCTCCGCGGAACGACCCTCGCCGGTCCAGGCTCAAATGGCTGGCGAAGCGGAAAATATTCGGTGTGGGCCCCAGATCGCGCAGCTCGTCGCCACGGCGATGCAGCGCGTGCCGACACGACGGACAAACCAAGCCCACCGCTCCCGAGAGCAGCGTCAGCGACGAACGGCAGGCGGGACAGTCGCGTCGTTCGCTCACACCGAATCCCCCCCTCCTCGCCTCTTTTGCTCGAACGAGTGACGGAGCACCATCAGGGTGATCGGGAGGGGCAAGAGCGCCAGCTGGAGCGCGAAGAAGAGCAAGCCCGATGGGGATCCCTGGGTGACGACGATGCGCAACGGGAGCCGACCGTCCGAGCTGGGCATCGGATGATCCGGATCGCTGACGAAGGTCAGGTGGGCCCGGTACACGAAGGTGCCACCTTCGGTCGCCGAAAGACGAAGTTCCTCCGCCTCGCTGCCTTCTTCCCAGGCGTAACCGTCGGCCAGGCCCGAATAGTGCTCGACCGACAGCTCGGCCGGGATCACCGCGCCGCCGTCGGCTCGAACGAACTCACCGTCGAGCCCCAAGTAGCCCTGCAGATCCCTCACCGCGACGCGAAGGATGATGTTCTTGCCAGCCTCGAGATGGATCGGCTGGGAGGTGTAGAGGGCGGCAGGGGCGACACCCAGCACGGGCTCACCACTCGCCTGGATCGGTTCGTAGGTCTCTGCTTGGAGCGTAGTCGACGGATCGCCGAGGAAGATCAGGAACCCGAGGAAGAGCAGGAGGGTGCCCATGGCCAAGCCGAACCAGTGGGCGGCCAAGTTCGGGTAGGGGTTGGGCTGAGCCGGATGGACACCGAGCGTCACCTGCGCTTCGCCGCCGAAAGCTCGGTGCACCAGCTTCGAGGCCACGTACTCGCCACGAAAGTACGACCGCTCGCGAAACGAGCGACCCCCGTCGACGCTCGCCGTCTCTTCGGAGCTCAGGCAGTAGGGCGCCGCGAAGTACTCGGTCACGCGCGACGTGTCACCCAGACGCGCTCGCCAAGGGAGGGCACCTCGGATTTCGATGATCTCGGCTTCGTAGCCCGACGAACGATGGAAGAGACCACCCTCGTTCTCGGTGAGCGGGAGGAGCCCCGAGAACGGCTTCGTCTCACGAAAGAAGCAGTAGTGACCGTCCGCTTCGCTCAGCCAATGGATCCGACCGTCCGACGCGAGGAGCGCGTACTCGCGCCAAGACGACGAGTAGAGACCGGCGCGCTTGACCACGTAGCCAACCACCTCCAGCTCTCGACCGAGCAGCTCGCCCCGGGCACGCAGGGGGATCGGCGCGGTAGCACGCGATCTGCGTTGAGCCGCCCGAACTGCCTGGACCGCGTGGTTCTCCAGCTCGGTCAGGGCCCCGCAGTACGGGCAGCCGAGCGTGGCGTCGCCGAACGTGCAGGGGAGTAGACCCCCGCACTCGCAACGGATGACCTGCACCCGCCCCTCCTCGGGTGCAGCCTCGACCGCCGAGCCGTCGAGCCCCAGCTCCTGCCAGCTGCACCTCTGCCCCACGAACACGCGCCTGGCCACGGCGCCGGCGAGTTCGACCGAGGCCACGGCTCCATTCGAGCCAACGAGCTCCGCGTACTCGATCGACTCGCCCTCGTCGCGATCCACGCGGTCCGCGAAGCCGTCGCGCGGCACGACGCGGAAGCTCCCCCGCTCCAAGATCGTCAGCTCGCCCAGCTCGCCCAGGCTGACGACCCGAGCGTCGGGGGCGATTCGAAGTGCCGGAGTCGGTGTCCGTTCGAAGTAGAGCACGGCCTGGCCACGCCCCTCGGCCAGCCAACCCACGCGACCGTCGTCGAACGTGCAGAGCCATTCGTCCCAGCGAGCGCCCTGGTTGCTCTCCTTCGTCTCCCGCTTCGAGATGCGAAAGCCCGAGCCCTGGTGGTTGCCCCGCATCCCCTCGCCGAGATGAGTGACGCCCCCCACACGCTCGGCGACCAAGCCCAAATCACGAAGCCCCTGCTCATCGCGCCCCACGGAGTGCTTGCAAGCGGGACAGACGCTCGCCGCTTCACCAGTCGGGATCGAGACCCAGTGCCCGCACGACGGACAGGCGCCGCGAACACTCACCCCGAGCCCTCGGCATGCTGCGCGCCACGGGCGATCTCGGTCACGGTGACGCGGACCTCACCGAGGGACGAACCGAGTAATTCCACGAAGTTCGGCGCGAGCGCACCTCGGCACGAATAGAGGTTGAGGGTCAGGCTGGCTAGCTCGGGGAAGGTATGAAAACAGAGATGCGACTCGGACAGCAGGTAAATCCCGGTCACGCCGGCCTCTCCGCCGAACTGATGGAACAGCGGCGAACCCACCACGTGCAAGCTCAGGCGCTCCACCATCTCCGCGAAGATCCGTCGAAGCAGCCCGACATCGCGGAGGGCTGCCGGACTGCACCCTCCGACATCCACCACCCACTCGGTCCCGAGGCTCTTCATCCGCACCATGTAGCGATTCAGCCTGGCACGAGTTGGACCGCCTCGGAAGCGCTCGAGGCTGGCGTCGGGAGCGACTTGCTGCGCCAGAGAAAGCCGTCGAGCACGTAGTGGGTGACCTGGGGCAGCGCGAGCAGCGGCATGATCCAGCGCGCCACCCCGACGTCGTCCACGTCACCCAGGGACCCGAGCAGCGGCGAGGCCAGCGGGAACAACGAAGGATAGGCGTCCCACAGCAGACCGTCCCAAATCGCTTCCTCGAGGTAGCCGAGCGTGATCAGGACGAGCAGGTAGAGGGGGATGTACCTCTTTCGAAAGAACGAACGGGCCGAGAAGCGACCGAGTAGCTCGGCCCGCTCCGAGCGCGCAGCCTGCTTCGAGGCGACGATCCACACGAGCGCCAGGTAGGGCACGCCGTGGGCCACGATGTTCGTGATGGTGAAGACGGCATCCCGATCGAAGGCAAGAATGCCCACGCCCCAAGCTGCGGCGCTGCCGAGTACGATCAACGTCTTGGGAAGGTTGCGCCGCATGCCACGAGGCGCGAGCGCCTCCTTGCCAACGAACCCCAGCAGAGACGCCCAGAATCCGGCCAGCGCGAACCGCGCGAGCCCCGGCGACTCGAACGCAAGGAAGTCGCCCTCGACGAACCAGGGAAAGGCTCGCCCCACGGCGTGCCAGTACAGGAGCGGGAAGAGCGTGACGCCATAGATGGCGAACGCATCGATCCTGCGCCCCACGGCCCAGGTCTCCCCACGCCCGTAGAGCCGCATCAACCCGTAGCACTGCCTCACGAAATGGAAGGCAGCGAAGTAGGCCAAGCATCTCCAGAACAGCGACCAGCCACCCGCGAAGACGAGCACGAAGCCCGCGTACGAGAGGACGGGCGCCAGCGTGTAGAGCAGCGGACGGCGCCGGAGCTCGTCGAAATCGAGGTAGGTGCGAAAGATGGTGGCGTAGACGTGCGCCACGTCGACGCACACGACGAGCAGCAAGAATCCTCCGGCGCCCATCTCCCAGCCCCAGCCCACACCGAAGACGAGCGCAGCCAAGACGGCCAGGAACGGCGGCGCCAGCACGAAGAGCGAGTCGACGAGGGGCGAATGCAGCCAAGGCGACTCGGCGTCTCGCGGGATATCGGCGCTCACGACGGCGTGATCTAGCCGATCACGGAGCGGCTGGCAGCCAGGCGGCTCGCACGCCCCGAGAGAAGCCCGGCCCCGCTCAGCCAGCCCCGCAGCAACGCTTGTACTTCTTGCCGCTGCCGCAGGGGCACGGCTCGTTGCGGCCCGGCTTCTCCTCGGCCTGAGCAGGCTGCGCCCGACGTGCCTCGGACCAGAAGTCGAAGGCTCGCGCCACGGAATCGGCCAGGCGCTCGCGCTGCTCGGCGCGCCATGCCTCGGGATCGGGCGTGGCCGTGGCAGCCGACTCGGCCGATCGATCGCGCAACAGCTCGAGCACGCGCGACTCGTCCAGGTAGCCAGCCAGCACGGCGAAGGGCACCGTCAGCTCGAAGGCCTCGAGGTTCCCCGTCCAGCGTTTGTCCTTCTGCGTGGCGCGCACGTAGCCGCGGCAGAACTCGCTCACCGCCGCCTCGTCGTCGGGACGCGGCACGACCGGCACCCCCAGCGTCAGGCACTCGGCGCAGGCGTTGTAGTCGCGCATACACAGCGCAAACAGCCGACGGAGGCTGACGGCGTCGACGCTGTCGTCACCGAGGATCAGCCCGAGCCAGTCGGGCGGCAGCAGACGACTGGGCGCCGAGGCGGCAGCTTGGAACACGCCGCGAGCGAACTCGAGCGAGGGTGCGCCGGCCGCAGCCAAGAGACCACGGAGCTCGGCTTCTTCTCTCTCGTCCAGTGGATCCTGGGGCTGCTGCACGCGCCCTGCTTAGCAGCAGGTCAGGCCGCCGACGAGGCGCCTTTGAGCCGGGGCGACCAGACGGTCACCTGGTTGCGCCCGCCGCGCTTGGACACGTACAGGGCCTCGTCCGTCGCCTTGAAAAGCGTCTCCCAGTCCATGCCCGCCTGCGGGAACGTCGATACGCCCACGGAACACGTGACTTGGAGCGGGCCCATCTCGGTCTGGAAGACGGTGACCTCCAGCTCCTTGCGCAGGCGCTCCGCCAGGTTGCGCGCGCCCTCCTGATCCGTCTGCTCGCAGACGATCACGAACTCTTCACCGCCGAAACGACCGACAAGATCGGTGTCGCGCTTCAGCCGCTTGAGCACCTCGCCCATGCCCTTGATGACGACGTCGCCGATATCGTGGCCGTAGGTGTCGTTCACCTTCTTGAAGTGATCGATGTCGGTGACCATCACGCTGAGCGGCTTCTTGAAGCGCTCGGCCGACTTGATGCGCCGCTCGGCCTCCAGGATCAGCGTGCGCTTGTTGAGCAGGCCGGTCATGCCATCGGTGGTGGCCTGCTCCTCGAGGCGCTTGAGCATGCGAGCGTTGGCGAGCGAGACCGCCATGTGGCTCGCCAGCACCTCGAGCGTCGGCCGCACGTTGTCGTCGAACGCGCCACGCTCCCCCGAGCCGAGCACCAGCGTGCCGAGTACCCGCTCGTGGACGATCAACGGCAGAACCAAGAGCGACGGCATGGGCGGCGGCTCCAATCCCCGTGAAAAGACGCTCTGACGGCTCGGCTCGTACTCGCCGCGATAAGGCAGCGCATGCCTGTTGGCCACCACCATCGACACCAAGCCGGCGTTGTGGCGGAAGGTCCTGCCCACCAGTTGATCGGCGCCCTCGCCACTGACCGCGCAGATCTCGTGAGCGCCGCTCTTCTTGTGAAAGAGCGTGACGGCGGCGAAGTCGAACGCCGCCAAGGCGCGTGCACTCTCCACGCCGACCTCGATGACCTCGGCCTCGCTGGTGAGCGCCGCCAGGCTCTCGGCCGCGCGGTACAGCTTGCCCTGCTCCCGGCTCTGCCGCTCCAAGCTGGCGAACACCCGCTCGTTCTGCATGCTGCGCAAAACGAAGTGGGACGCGCGCCCGAGCGCTTCGACCTCCGACGGCGCGAACGGCTCGGCCGAGCGACGCTCGACCACGAGCAGCGCGCGCACCTGGGTACCCTCGAGCAGCGGCACGATGGCAACCGGGCGACCATCGGGGCGCTCCAGATAGAGACGCTCGAGGCCCGCGGCGCGGCCCGTGCCCAGCACGACTGGCTCCCGCCGCGTCAGCGCTGCAGAAAAGATACCCTCGAAGCCCAGCTGCGGCGCGTCGGCCAGCGCCAGATCGCTGACGGCCTCGTGCACGATCAAACGACGATTGCCGTCGACCAACAGCAGCGCCGCGGTGCGGGCACCGAGCGAGCCCTGCACGAGATCGAGCGCGAAGCGCACGGCGTGGCGCACCTCTTCGACCGCCGAATGAAGTGCCCTGTCACCGGGTGCGTCACCGGCGCCCACCAGCCGGTAGGCTCGAGCCGCTTCCTTGAGACGCAGGAGTTCGCCGTCCATGTGCTTCTTGGACAAGGAGCGCACGCGGGAGACCTCGCCGCGGAACAGCACCACGTTGAGCCCGGAGAAGACGGCCAAGAAGACCAGCCGCGGTCCGAGCTTGTGCAGATCGTCCTCGCCCAGCGCGACCAAGCGCAGCGCAGCCTCGAGCGCCCCGGCGAAGGCCACCGTGGCCACGGCCGACAGCGGCCGACAGAAGGCCGCGCCGATCATCACCAGCACGTAGACGAGCGGGTAGAACGGGCCGTTCAGTCTGCCCGGCAGCTCGAGCACCACGGCGTAGACCAGCACGGCCAGCGCCGAGAACAGCCCCAGATCGACGTCGACGCCGAGCGCGGCCTTGCGTCCACGGGCCAGCTCCACCCCGTGCCAGATCAACGAGGCCAAG
>DATIDO010000288.1:0-1957 GCA_035456245.1 Polyangiaceae bacterium | reverse complement strand
AGTCCTCGCGCACGTCCAGGCAGTAGCCGTGCAGACCCAAGAGGCGGATCTCGGAGAGCAGCGGCTTGATGATGGCGCGAGCCGCGCGAGCGGCCTTGGCCTGCGAGACGACGTCGAAGACCAGCTCGACATCGCTGATCAGCTCGTCGGGGTTGCGGTAGGCGCCGGGCACCACCTCCGGCTTGTTGGCGTCGCGCGAGGCGATCTCGCGGCGCGTGGCCTCCAGGCGGCCGGTGATGAACGACAGCTTCAGGCGCAGCGGCTCTTCGGCGTCGCGGCGGCTGTTGGCCTCCCACACGGCGGGCAGGAGCTTCTTGTCGCTCTGCAGCGAGTCGCGCAGCGCCGCGGTGGCCGGGGCGATGCGGTTCGAAATGCTGAGGCGCTCGATCAGGTGGTGGACGCTCTTGATGTAGTGGCCGACCAGCGCGTGAGCGTTGCGGCGAGCGGCGGCGATGGTCACCTCGGGCGTCACGAACGGATTGCCGTCGCGATCACCTGCCACCCAGCTACCGAGCGAGAGGGGGACCTCAACGCCGAGCTCCTCGCCGAACACTTCGCGGAAGGCGCTGGCGCACGTCTGATGCACGTGGTGGGTCGCCGTCAGCAGGCGATCCTCCAGGTACCAGATCACCGTGCTGACCTCGTCCATCACGCTGGGGCGATTCTTGCGGACCTCGTCGGTCAGCCACAGCAGCTCGATGTCCGATTCCAGCTGTTCTTCCAGCTTCACGCGCTCGGCGGCGGTGCTGGTGTCACGGGCCAGGAGGGCGTCGGCCAGTCGAGCTTGCAGGTTGAGCACGGTGCGGCGCGTGGCCTCGGTCGGGTGGGCCGTGAGCACGGGGCGAGCTCGCAGCTTCCCGGCCACGGCGCGGACCTCGGCGGCCGACTTGCCCTGGCGCTTCAGCTGGTCGAAGGCCCAGAGCAAGCTGGCAGGCTGCGGCGCGGCGCCTGCCGTCTGATCGTAGTGGCGACGGCGGCGCACGCGGTGCACCTGCTCGGCGGTGTTGATCAACAAGAAGAAGAGAGTGAAGGCGCGAGCGACGGGCGCGGCTTGCTCGGCGGACAGCTGGTCGACCTGGCGGAGCAGATCGCGCAAAGCGCGCGCCCCGGGTGCGCCGCGGCGGCGGTCGCGGCAGGCGATGCGCAAAGTTTCGACGGCGGTAAAGACGCTCTCGCCCTCCAGTCGCTGGATCACCCGACCCAGGGCGCCGGCGAGCCAGCGCATGTCATCTTGGAGGGACTGATCTTCGGGGCGGGACTCGGCTGCGCGCATGAACCGTTGTTTAGGATACGCCGGGCGGGTCTGGCCAGACCTGGTATGGCGGCAGGGGGCCCCGTGCATTCAGCCAACGTCTCGGCGTTGCGCGTGCGAAACAAAAACGCCCTTTCCGGGCAATCCCGGCCGCGGGGTAGGGCCCCCTGGTCGACGGCGCCGACCATCGCTAGAGCTTGCGCCGCCGTGGGTCGCACTCTCCTGGGCATCTGGACCTGGTTCGCTTTCGCCGCTGTCTCGAGCGTCGGCTATTGCATTTGCCTGGTGATCTTCCTGGCGACGGTGGCCTTCGACCCGAACCGTCGCATCACCGGACGTGCCATCCGCATCGTCGGCATCTGCATGGTGCGCGCCGTCCCCGCCTGGCGCTTCGAATACTTGCCGCCGGTCCCCTCCCAGCTACCCGAGCGCCTGGTGTGCGTCAGCAACCATTGCTCGAACCTGGATCCCTTCCTGGTGGCCCACCTCCCTTGGGAGATGAAGTATCTGGCCAAGGACGTGCTGTTCAAGATCCCCGCCGTGGGGTGGGGCATCCGCATCGCCGGCGACATCCCCCTGGTGCGCGGCTCGACGCAGAGCATCAAGGCAGCCATGAGCCGCGCCGCTCGCTACGTGCGCAACGGGATGCCGGTGCTCATCTTCGCCGAGGGTACACGCTCGAAGACGGGCGAGCTCCTGCCCTTC